>JAHEMY010000013.1 GCA_024643425.1 Flavobacteriaceae bacterium | reverse complement strand
ATCAAAAAAACTAATGATTGTAAGCATTGGCTATGCCGCTTGCCACTGGTGTCATGTGATGGAACATGAGAGCTTCGAAGATTCGACGGTGGCTGCCGTAATGAACAAGCATTTTATATCCATTAAAGTGGATCGCGAAGAACGGCCCGATGTAGATCAAACCTATATTAATGCGGTACAACTAATGACCGGAAACGCAGGATGGCCTTTGAATGTAATTACCTTGCCCGATGGGCGCCCTATTTTTGGAGGAACCTATTTTAAGAAAGACGATTGGATACAAGCGTTGCATCAAATTCAAGAACTTTATGAAACTGAGCCACAAAAATTGGAAGAGTACGCCTCGCGCCTTGAGGAAGGAATTAAAAATATTGATCTTATTCAACTAAACACAGATGCCGTCGACTTTACCGCATTTGATTTGGATGCACCTTTGAATCGCTGGAAAAATAGCCTGGATACCATTGATGGCGGAAGTCGAGGAGCTCCTAAATTTATGATGCCTAGTCAACTGCAGTTTTTATTGAGAATTGCCGAAAAGAATAACGACCAAGGATTAAAAAATTATGTTCATCTAACGCTTGAGCAAATGGCTTTTGGTGGGCTTTATGACCAAGCAGGCGGTGGTTTTGCACGATATAGTACCGATGAACGCTGGCATGTCCCTCATTTTGAAAAAATGCTTTACGACAATGCGCAATTGGTTCGCTTGTACAGCCAAGCTTTTCGATTAGACAAAAATCCTTTGTATAAATCGATTGTTGTCGAAACCTTAGATTTTGTAGAACGTGAATTAACCAATGATGAAGGTGCGTTTTTCTCCTCATTGGATGCCGATAGCGATAACGAAGAAGGTAAATTGGAAGAAGGTGCTTTTTACACCTATACCTTGGAAGAACTTAAAAACACCATCGCTAATGATTGGAATTTGTTTTCCGAGTATTACAACGTAAACGATTATGGTTTTTGGAAGGAAGAACAAAAATACATTCTTGTTAGAAGTGAGAACGATTTAAAATTTGCCCAGACACATTCGCTGACGGCCGAAGAACTTCAGAAAAAAGTAGTGCAATGGAAGTCACAACTCATAAACTTCCGAAATTTGAGATCTCGTCCTAGGTTGGATGATAAAACCCTCACTTCTTGGAATGCATTGATGCTATCGGGTTATGTAGATGCCTACAAAACCTTTCAAACCCCTTCCTATTTGGAAACCGCAAAAAAGAATGCTCGTTTCATTTTAACGAAACAACTAAAGCAAGATGGAGGATTATTTCATTCTTATAAGAATGGAAAAAGTGGTATCAATGGGTATTTGGAAGATTATTCCACTGTTATCGATGCCTTCATCGCTTTGTATGAAATTACTTTAGACCAAGAGTATTTGAAAGCTGCCGATGCCTTGACATCCTATGCTTACGAACATTTTTATGACGAAGAAAAACATATGTTCTATTTTACCTCCTCGGAGGATGATGAAATTATTTCTAGAAATTTCGAATATCGCGATAATGTAATTCCTGCTTCAAATTCCATAATGGCGAAGAATCTATTTCGTTTAGCGCATCATTTTGACAATAATAGATATCGTGATACCGCAGAGCAAATGCTTAAAAATGTCCTTCCAGAAATGGAACAATACCCAACTAGTTTTTCCAATTGGTTTGATGTTTTGGCCGACTATCGATCTAAGTATTTCGAATTGGTCGTCGTGGGTCCAAAAGCTAAGGAAGTTATTAGTGAACTCAACACAAATTACCTTCCCAATGTGTTAATTGCAGGAAGTGAACGCAGCGAAAACTTACCCTTACTTGAGGGAAGATTTACTTCAGGACGAACTCTGATCTATGTATGCGTGAACAATACCTGTAAACTTCCGGTTGAGGAAATTCCGAAAGCACTGGATTTAATCGTCAATTAATTTTATGATTTAAGATTACTTTTCCATTTCTTTAACATAATTGCCCACGTGGTATTCTTATCTTCGCACCTTTAAATTGAAAATCAGTGTATTCAAAGGTTAAGTATCATAGCAATTAACTTTAAAATGATTTTCTATTGGCTTTTAACCTAATAAAATTCACTCGACATGAAACAACTTCTTTCTTTCTTTTTAATGATTTTAAGCTTAGGAACCTTTGCGCAAAATGTCACAGAAGAAATTAGTACCAATCAATTCCTTTCCAGTAAAAACATTACCCTTAATCCAGAAGCCGTTCACTTTGCAGGTTCTGCCTATGAGGATGATGAATTTGTGAATGGAGTAATTTTTAAAAATGGTGAAATTCTTGCCACCAACGTAGGTCTTCGCTATAACGCTTTCAGAGACGAGATGGAAGTAAAAGCCAATCTAAATGCTCCGGACGCAACTGCCAAAGTAATGATTAAGCATCCGGATATTTATGTTAAAATGTTGAACAAATTGTTTGTTTTCAGTCCTACTGCAGAAGGAATGAGTCGTCCTCGATATTTTATGGTACTAACGGAAGGTGATCACGCAGGATTGTACAAAAAAATAACCAAGGAGTACATAGAAGGATCGGAAGCAATGACTTCCTTAACTCGAGATATCCCAACTACCTATAAAGAAAAGGAAACCTATTATCTAGTTGATAAAAAGTCGGGAGCATTTGAAGAATTTCCAAGTTCTAAAAGTGGTAAATTTAATTTGTTCAAAGACAAGAAAAAGGAAGTGAAAAACTACGCCAAAGTAGAAGGCTTAAACATAAACAAAGAGTGGGCCCTGAAAAAAGTGGTCGCTTATTACAATACACTATAACCTACATTATATTGGTAATTTAAGGACATTGACGTTAGATTGATGTCCTTTTTTTTTCACCCTATGGTGTATTGACAAAATTCCTTACGATTTCACGAAATCTTTAAGATAGTAAGGCTCAAAATAAGCTACATTTTCAAAATTAGCTTCTCTAAATTTTTCTTCAGCTAAGGGAACCATTTGTATTGCAGAAGGCAACAAATCGCTTAAATAAATGGCATTTGGATGGGCACACAGTTCCTGAAATTTATCAACTCCATTTCCAATAAAAATAACCTTTCCTAGATCCAAATAATCACTGTAGGACTCTTTGTCGAGAATTTCAGCCTTAGTATTGCGTACAAATTCCTTCTGTTCATTGAAAACAGCTGCATACACTTCCATGCGCCTGGCATCTAACATAGGAACTACAAAATTAGATTCCTCTGTAACTTGATTGGCCAAAGATTGTAATGTAGAAACCGAAATTAATGGAATGTCCAACGAAAAGCACAGTCCCTTTGCTGCAGAAACCCCAATGCGCAATCCCGTGTAAGATCCCGGACCTTTGCTAATGGCCACGGCATCCAATTCACTGAATTCTATATTTGCCATGGATAAAACTTCGGAAATAAAGGTGTGCAATCGTTCCGCGTGGGAGAAACTTTGACTATTATCTTCCTTAAATGCAGCAACGCTCCCGTTGATCGAAAGCGCTACTGAGCAATTAGTCGTTGCTGTTTCTAAGCAAAGTATTTTTGCCATTATTCTATTTCCTCTTTTGATTTTTCTTTAGATTCTTCAGCTACTTTATCTCCTGGCTCCAAAATCTTAGTCACGGTATTATAGGGCCCGGTAATGACAACCTCGCCCTCTTTCAAACCTGAAGTAATCTCGATATTACTATCGTCTTGAATTCCTGTTTCTACAACTCTTAATTTTGCAATTCCGCCTTCATTCACAAACACGCATTCAAATTTTTCATCGGACACATTGTCCTCCTTCTTCACGGTAAAATCTTTCTTTGCATTGGTCGTATCCGTTTTAATCACCACCGAACTAATAGGCACACCTACAATGTTGTTTCTACTTTCGGTAATAATATCTACTGTGGCTGTCATTCCCGGGCGGAATGGAGAATAACTATCCGGTTTTCCTGCGGTGAGGTCACTATAAGAGCTAGAAAGGATTCGCACCTTCACCTTAAAATTGGTTACCTGGTCTGCAGAAAGCGCTGTTTCAGCCGAATTAGCAATTTCGGTCACAACTCCTTTAAACTCTCTTTTTAAATAAGCGTCGACTTCAACGATCGTTGAATCACCAATCTGCACCTTAACAATATCGTTTTCATTTACATCTACCTCAACCTCCATGTTGGACAAGTTCGCTACCCTAACAATTTCGGTCCCCGCCATTTGAGCGGTTCCAACAACACGTTCTCCTAACTCAACAGAGAGCTTGGATATGGTTCCGGACATCGGAGCATATATGGACGTACGCGTTAAGTTGTCCTGTGTTTGTTTTACATTGGCAGCAGCACTTTGCACGCTATAATAGGCAGATTCTTTATTTGCCTGAGCCATTTCAAAATCGGCCACAATCCTATCCCATTCACTTTTTGAAATCACCCCTCTTTCATACAAGGTTTTATTTCGATTATAATTTAATTCAGCATTTTTTAATGAGGCGGTTGCTTGTGCCAATTGAGCTCTTGAATTTTGAAGCCCTGCTTGAGCTTGACTTAAAGCTGATTGAATTAAATCGGGATTGATTTTAACCAGCAAATCTCCTTTTTCCACCAATTGCCCTTCCTTGACAGGTAGTTCGATAATTTCCCCGGACACTTCCGAAGAAAGCATTACTTCAATTTCCGGCTGAATTTTACCGGTAGCGGCTACCGTTTCTGTAATATCTAGCAATTCAATTTTAGCGACTTGGACTTCTCGTTCATTACTATCCTTTCCAAACATTTTTTTCCAAACAACAAGCAGGATGATGAGCGCAACAAACGCAATAATAATCCAAATAAGAGTCTTTTTTTTCATGAGTGTTAAAACTTAAGTTCCGTTGCCGGAATACCAAAATACAATTCCAGTACTTTTAGTTTGAATATATAGTCATATTTTGTGCGATTCGCTTCTATTTTCGCATTGTCGAATCGAGTTTTTGATTGACTAAAATCGAAGGCATTCGTAAGTCCAACATCGTATCGTTCCTTAGCATAATCATATGCTAGCTCTTGCGATTCAAGCGCTTTCTCAGCTGCTTCAAACGATTTATAGGCTCCTTTTGCGTCTACATAAGCTTGGTAAATGGTGGACTCCAAATCCAATTTTGTTTGCTCTAGTTGAAACTTGCTTCTTTCGATATTGATTTTATTTCGAATCACATTGCTCCGAGTTGAAAAACCATTTAAAACGGGAATGTTTAACTGTAATCCATAGCCGGTACCATCATTTTGCCATAATTGATCCACAAATCCTCGATCCAAGAAATCCGGATTGGAAAATCGTGTGTTGTAGCTAAAGAAGGCATTTACCGTTGGATAATATGCGGATCGTGCAATCTGCAAATCTTTTTCAGCGAGCTCCAAATTAGCTTGTGCTACTTTAACCTCCGAACGATTTTCCTTGGCGTTTTGAATAATTTCACCAATGGTTTTGGCCGAAATTCCTTCATCAATAATTTCATAGCCTTCATCCATCACATCAAAGTTTTCATAATCTGGGACTAATAACAATTGTGCCAAATTTATTCGGCTTATCTGCACTGCATTCTCTGCCACTACGATGCTTTGCTTTTCGGTTGCATCTGTTGCTTGTATTTCCAATAAGTCACCTTTTGGTAAAACACCCGCATCGACCAATTCTTGCGTTCGGGTTATTTGCTCTTGTGTCACAGCATTTTGTGATTGAAGTACTTCTAAGTTGGCTTTGTTCGTTAAAATTTGGAGAAATGCATTGGCCACAAATAATGAAATATCGTCTTTCATTTTTGACAATCGATACTGAGCAGATAGCTTAGAAATTTTTGCCCGCTGTAGTTCTCGCACGTTTCGTAGGCCATCAAAAAGCGTTAATCCAGAATTGATCCCCATCGTCACCGAATTAAACGATTCGTTTTCGAAAACGTTGGTCACCGGGTTAATATTCGCCCCTGTATTCTTCGAGTAAGTGGAAGATCCATTGATGCTTGGAATAAAATTTCCAATGGCTGCTAGTTTATCGGCTTGGGTTGCATCGAGATCGAGCAAGCTTTGTTTCACCGAAATGTTATTTTCAAGCGCATATTCCACACATTCGCGCAGGGTCCACATTTTTGTTTGTGCCTGAAGGGAAAGCCCTAAGCTTAAAAATATTATAATAAAACCTATTTTCTTCATAATTGAACTGGTTGCTAAATTGGTCTTTAGTTTGTTTAAAGTGTTACAGATTATCCCAAATAATTAGGATATGTTAATACTGTTGTGGCTTGGTAATTTGATTCCAAACTTTAATCTTGTCGTCTTTACTAACCCCCTGCTTTATTTCAACAATAATTCCATCACTAATCCCCAATTCCAAATCCTTTCGCTCAAATTGCTGATCTCCGGTTTCAATTTCCACAAAAGGCGCTTGCGTTTTTGGATCGTATTGCACCAGAGCTTCTTTAATAGTAAGTACACTATCGGCTCTTGCTAAAATAATCGAGGCATTGGCGCTTAAGCCGGCACGAATAAACGTGGTATCTTTTTTACTTAACGTCCCCTTTATTTCAAATTGGATCGCTCCATTTTCTTCAACACCCTTTGGAGCTATGTAATCCAACACCGCATCGAATTTCTTGTTTTCGATTGCTCCTACAGTAATCTCAAGCGGCAGGTTTTCGGTAATTTTACCTACTTCACTTTCATCCACTTTTCCTTCAAAAATCATCTTCCCTACGTCGGCCAAGGTGGCTATGGTAGTTCCGTCGTTGAAATTATTTGACTCGATTACTTGATTTCCAACTTTTACCGGAACATCAAGGACCATCCCAGATACAGTCGCTCTAATTTCGGTATTAGCCGCTGCACCAAGTCCACTTGCGGTTCCTGTTTTTACTATATCGTAGGTTTGCTGAGCCCCTTGCAAGGTCACCTTTTCTTGGTTATAACGCTGCAAGGCTTGGTTATAGGCCAATTGGGCATTATCAAATTCGTTTGCGGATATCACTCCTTTTTCAAAGAGTTCCTTTTGACGGCTGTAAATATTCTTCTGACTTTCGAAAGCCAATCGAGCAGTTTCGACCTGAGTCTGTGCTGAATTTATGCTGTTCTTTGCTGAATTCAATGAATTCACATTCGGTACCACTTTCACTTTAGCGATAAGATCCCCTGTTTGAATAACATCACCTGCCTCAACGAAAATTTCATCGATAATCCCTGAAATGTTTGGCTTAATGAGTACTTCTTCCTTAGGAACAATACTTCCGGTTGCCACTGTTTTTTTAATCACATTGTCCACTGCAGGGGTATCTGTTTCATAGACAACAGGATCTTGCCTGTCTTTCATCCAGATATATCGAATACCCAGAATAAATAAAACAACGATTACCACTAAGGTTATGATGGTGCCTCTTCTTTTCATTTTTTGTTATTATTGGTTCACTAGTTAATCTAATCTTAATGCGTCTACCGGCTTCATTTGGGTAGCTCGTGTGGCAGGAATTAATCCTGCTAAAATTCCTGAAATTATCAATATGGTCAATGCGACGATAATCACTCCAATACCCACGGAAGGATTTGCAAAATTTTCAACAGGTCCAACTTGATCCAAAATTGAATTCAGAATCCAGATAATTCCTGCGGCAAATGCAATTCCAACCATTCCGGAAATAATGGTTAGTACCATTGATTCTTGTAAAATCTGAAGTCTTATATTCCACGGACTCGCTCCAATGGCTCGTCGAACACCAATTTCTTTGGTCCTTTCTTTTACAACAATTAGCATGATATTGCTTATTCCAATCACTCCTGATAGTAAGACCAAGGCCCCCACAAAATAACCCACAAAAGTTAAAATGGAGAAAAGTCCCATAATGCGTGCGAATTGCTCAGACAAATCAAAGTGGCCAATCGCGCGTTCATCGTCCGGATGGACGCTTCTTAACTCCCGCATGATCGACATGATTTCAGGTTTAATTTGAGTGATGCTCACATTGTCTGTAGCTGTAATGGCCATCCAACCCACATCTTCACCATAATTGAAGGCCTGGGAAAAGGTGGTGAATGGAATAAATATCGTATTCGCATCTTCTTCCTGATCCCCCTGGCTATTGCTCTTTTTGAAAGTGCCAATCACCATAAAGTTGATACCATTAATCTTTATGTAGGTGCTTAGAGGTTCTTCATTTCTATCATATAAACCTTTTACCACATCCTGACCAATAATTGCCACTTTTCGTTTTTCTTGGATGTCTGAATAACTTAAAAAGCGTCCGGATAGAATTTCCAAAGGCTCTTGATTGATGTATTCCGGATAATCACCATAGACATTATAAGCCCCTGTTTTTTCATTTCGAGTAACGTTATTCGCTCCACGGTAACCCCCTAATTGATTTCTTGGTGAGACGTATTTAAGTTCTGGGATTTTTTCCTTTAAGATGTCAACGTCCTGAATTTTGAAATTGAATCTTCTTCCTTTTGAAAAACCTTTAAAAGGCATCGACGTTTGTTGCGACCACATAAAGATAGAATTGGTAGCAAAATCACCAAAATCTGCTTTTACCCCATTCTTCAGACCATTGGTAAGCGCCAATAAAATAACGAGAATAAAAATACCCCAAAATACCCCAAAAGCGGTAAGTAAGGTTCTAAACCTATTTGCATTGAGTGCTTCTAATATTTCATTCCAACGGTCTCTGCTAAACATATTATTCGTCTCTTAAGGCTTCAATAGGTTTAATATTCGCTGCTCTTCGTGCAGGAATGAATCCAGCGAATGCTCCAGCAACAATCAAAATTATTACGGTAGTGATGGCCGTATTAAAATCGACTTGAGGGAATTTAATGAAGTCGCTATTCACCATGGGGCTTACTAATTCCAGAAGACCAACACCAAGAAAAAGCCCGGTAAAACCAGCGATGGCTGTGATAAAAATAGCTTCTTGTAAAATCATTCCCACAATAGATGAAGGAAGGGCTCCAATTGCCTTACGAATTCCAATTTCTTTGGTGCGCTCTTTTACCACAATAAGCATGATGTTGCTCACCCCTACGATTCCGGCAATAATAGTTCCTATTCCCACAAACCAAAATACGGCTCGAATAGTGTCTAATAGCGTATAGATCTTTTTTGCTTCTTCTAGGGTATCCCAAACGCGTACTGCACTCCTGTCGTCGGGCGCAATGAAATGTTTGGTTCGAATGTCGTTATCCATATTTTTTGAAAGTGCTGCCGAAAGTGCCACTGCTTCATCAAAATTGTCACTCATTTTAACCGTATAAGCAATGGATCGCACCTTATCACCAGCATTAAATGCTTTTTGGGCAGTAGTTAAGGGTATAAAGACTCTAGTCTCCTCTCTTGTACCTCCCGGGTCTGAATACACTCCCACCACTACAAAATTGATTCCCATAATTTCAATGCTCTTCCCTACCGCCTCTTCTTCTTTAAAGATGTCTAGTTTCACTTGGTTTCCGATCACCGCAACCTTTTCAGTGTTGTCCATGTCGTTCTGATTCACAAATCTGCCGGCAACCATGGATTCATTTTCGATAAATTGTTGATCGGGAAAGGCTCCTTCAACGCGATAATTTCCGGTTTGATTTTTATAGTTTATGGTTCCACCCCAGATAGAATATATCGAAGTACGGTACTCAAGATTGTCGTCGTACTTCCGACTCATTTCTTCAAAGTCAGCATTTTTTAATTGAATATTTCGGCCCGGATTCAAGCCTTTATATCCTTTCGTTGTAGTTCCTGCCCAAATTGAAATTCGATTGGTTGCGTCTTCCTCAAATTGTGATTTTACACCTTTTTGAATTCCGGTGCTGAATCCCAATAGAATCACTAAAATAAAAATTCCGGATGCAACAGACAGTCCCGTTAGAAAGGTGCGTAACTTATTCTTCTGAAGGGTTTCAAATATTTCTTGCCAGCGTTCAATACTAAACATACTCGCTCTTCTTAGCTTTAACTTGGACCACGGGATTATCGTTAATAATTAATCCGTCTTTTAAATGAACGATTCGCTTACACATGTGTGCAATATCATCTTCATGGGTCACACATAGTATCGTTTTTCCTTCATCGTTTATTCCTTGGATAAGTTCCATTACCTCGTAAGATGTGGTTGAATCCAAAGCTCCGGTAGGTTCATCGGCTAATAGAACTTTAGGATCACTCGCCAAGGCGCGAGCAATGGCCACACGCTGTTTTTGTCCTCCTGATAATTCGCTGGGTAAATGTGTTGCCCAATCGGCTAACCCTACTTTTTCAAGATAATGCATGGCTTTCTCGGTTCGCAAACTTCGCTTCACGCCCTGATAGTACAAAGGCATTGAAACATTGTCGAGAGCAGATTTATAAGAGATAAGATTAAAGGATTGGAAAATAAAGCCCAAGAATTGATTCCTGTATTGGGCAGCGATCTTCTCATTTAGATTTTTTATGGGTTTTCCATCCAAATGGTAAGAGCCTTTATCGGCTTCATCCAACATTCCAATAATATTTAGAAAAGTAGATTTACCTGATCCGGAGGACCCCATAATCGCTACCATTTCACCTTCTTTGGCTTCAAAACTAATTCCTTTAAGTACATGCAAGGAATTATGCCCCATTTGATAGGATTTATGTAAGTCTTTTATCTCAATCATAGCAAATTCATATAGTACAAAGAAAAGATGTTTGCTCTTGCTTTGTGTGAAATTCATGTTAAGACTTGCGGAAATGGTTAGTGCAGTCTATGTATAAGACGGCCTAAGATTCAAAATGTTACAGTAAGACAAATGGACTAGAACTAATTACCCGATTCCTTTGAGCGTTTCATTCGATAAATAAAATAGCCAACACCCCCAATAAGCAAATAAGGAAAAATCATTAAATAGACGATTCCATTATTAATTCCCTTTGCCGCAGCTCCTCCTTCCTCGTTTTCCAATACTGCCCTACACATGGCGCATTGCGCTTCGGCCGGCAATGCCATGAATAACAAAACAAGAAGTAGAAGAAAACGAAACTTCATGGGCTAAGAGTAATAAGGTGCAATCATTAAATAGACTATAACTCCGGTCGTAGAAACATAGAGCCAAATTGGAAAGGTGATTTTGGCTATTTTTTTGTGCTGTGGGAACTTCCCTAATGCTGCACGCATATAGGTTATTAATACGAAAGGAATCACCGCCACCGACAATATAATGTGTGATATTAAAATAAAATAATACACCGTCTTTACCCAACCCTCACCTCCAAATGGTGTAGGGTCTGACGTCATGTGATACGCAACATACATTACTAAAAACAATAAAGACAAAACGATGGCCGATTTCATGAATACTTCATGTAAAAACCGATTTCCATTCCTAATTTGATATACTGCCAATACTAGCAATAAAGAAGTAATGCCGTTAAAAGTTGCATAAATGGGGGGTAAAAAATCTAAAGGTTCTACATTAGGTATTCTCACGCGAAATAATATCGCCACCACCACCGGGATGGCAATGGATAAAATCCAAGTCGCCAAGTTATATCGCTTTTCAAGGTTTGATTTTTCCATATTATTCATTCAATAAGGTATTTATGTCTTCAATAAGCATCCCAATATTGGATTCTTCCAATCCGTCGTAATAGATTATTGGATTCCCATTATCATCCTTTCTACTTCTAATGTTTCCCTCTTGATCGACTAATGCAAAAAATCCGGAATGCTCAAACCCTCCTTCTACCTCTGCAGCTTCACCAACATATAAATTGAAGCCTGAATTTGCGAGGTCATATATTTCGGTCCTTTTACCCGTAAGTAAATGCCAATTGGGATGTGATATTTTATAGGTGTTGGCGTATTCTTTTAATATTTCAGGAGTGTCGTATTCCGGATTTATAGTAAAGGAGGCAATGCCAATATTAGTATTGTCCTTGAAGGCATACTGTACTTTAGTCATATTCTCATTCATGATAGGACAAATGGATGGGCAGGTAGTAAAGAAGAACTCTACCACGTATACCTTTCTCGCATAGTATTCATTGGAGATGGTATCTTGATCTTGATTGACCATTTTAAAATTGGGAACTTTACCAATGGTAACCAATTCTCTGGGTTCTGAATCCTTTTTGCGCTCCAATTGGTGCCGATCCATATCGACAATTTCTTTATTTGAAATGCGGTTTAAAATTTTTGGAATGAATAATATTCCAAAGACCAAGATTACAAATGATATTCCTATGTAGGAATAGTTAGGTTTTTTACCCATTTCTAAATTTCTCTATTCGATTTATATTTTTTGAGTGCTAATCGATACTCTGCTAGGATAATTTTTACATCATCCCCCATTTTATTGTTAATTTCGGCATAATCACTTGCGTCAAAACCGTACATCATTCCATTATCCTCATCATCGGTTCTGCCGCGAAGGTGTCCTTCTTTGTCGATGATGTATACTAGATTGGTCGCAAACTGACTATCGAGTGTGCCGTTTGTTTGTAAGGAGTGAAAAACATTGGAAATTGCTTCAGTACTGCCTAGGGCGAAGATATATTTCGATGGATCTGCGATTTGGTTCAATTCTTCCTTGAGTTTTTGGATATCGTCACGCTGATCTTCAGTAGCCAAAATAATGAATTGAAAATCTTCAAATCCGTAGTTTTTCTTATAAATTTTATGCGCTAAGTTAAAAGCATTGGCTTTTTTAGCCTCTACTGAAGTTCCAAAGAATCCTAATACCGTAATGTGATTTTGCAGATTGACTTCTCCTCCGTCTAAGGATTTAAAGGAACTTACTTCTGTAACTTCTTGAGTAAGAATAGGGAGCTTGGCAAAGTGATTCACTCCTGAAGCAAAAAACAAATAAACAGTTATGGGTAAAATAAACAGAACGCCCAAAACAATATATTTCTTCATAATATCAGATAATCATTTTGACAAAAATACGATTGAAAAAAAGGATGGACAACCCTGATTCGTTAATTTAATGTATAAAAAAACCCTGTGTAGAACAGGGTTTAAATTTTTTAAAGGAATTGATTAAAAATCAAATTTTATATAGTTCATTTTATAAACGTCAAAGATATAATCTCCTTCTATCAATAGTATTAAAATTAAGTAGCAGATTAAGAAAACGGCAGTCCAAACCACAGATCGTCTCAACGATTTCCATTCGTCACGCATGTGCATGAAATCCCAGGTGATATAATATGCCTTCACTAAAGTGAGGATAATGAAGATCCAGTTAAGGGTCTTCATTGCAAGAAAATGAGAATCGGTAAGCGACTCAGGTTTTACAATCCCCAGCACTACCTCTACGGCTGTTACTGCACAAAGGAATGCAAATACTCCCCAGATTTTGGATATGTTGGACTTGAATTTCCAAAGACCTCTAAAAATTTCTAATTTATGTTCGTGCGCCATGGCTTATTTTTTCAAAATTATACAAGATAGAAAAAGGTGAATACGAATACCCAAACCAAATCTACAAAGTGCCAATAAAGTCCAACTTTTTCAACCATTTCGTAGTTCTTTCTACGTTCGTAGGTTCCTAGAATTACGTTGAAAAAGATAATGATGTTAATTACTACTCCCGAGAATACGTGGAATCCGTGGAAACCTGTAATGAAAAAGAAGAAATTGGCAAAAAGTGGATGACCGTACTCGTTATGACGAAGGTTAGCACCTTCAACCACGAGTTTACCGTCATTTACTAATTTTTCAATAGATGCTTCACGAGACAACACCGTCGGGTGTCCATGTTCATCTAAATATTGTGTGCGTATTAACAGATCATCGTTCGCCAAGAATCCAGCTTTAACTTCTTCAAAAGAAAAAGTCGTCATGGTTACGGGCTCTTCCGCATACCAGATTCCGTTTTTCTTTTCGTGAATTTCACGATCTCCGGGCAATTGTTTCGCAAAATCGGCAAGGGCAACGCGTTCCCCTTCCGTATTTAAAAATTGAATAATTTTTCCCCCTTTGGTTTCAACGGCTCCATAGTCTCCTTTAATAAAAGTAGCCCATTCCCAAGCTTGAGAACCCACGAAAATAGCTCCACCAATAATAGTGAAGAACATATACCATGCTACTTTAGTTCGTTGCATCTTGTGTCCTGCATCTACAGCCAATACCATCGTAACCGAGGAGAAAATAAGCACCAAGGTCATGAAAGCTACGTAATACATAGGAGCTGGAACACCATGCAAAAATGGAACGTGTGTAAACACTTCATCTGCAACCGGCCAGGCATCGATAAATTTAAATCTTGAAAAACCGTAAGAGGCAATAAAGCCCGAGAAAGTTAAGGCATCCGAAACTATGAAAAACCACATCATCAATTTGCCATAACTGGCATTGAGCGGACGGTTTCCTCCGCCCCAAGTTTTTCCTTCAGTACCTGTTTTAGCAACAGTAGCTTCCATACAGAGTAATTGGTTTATTAGTTTGCAAAAATAAGTATATTTTTTATCTAACGAAATAGAAAAACAAAAAGAGGTAAATCCACAAGAAATCAACGAAGTGCCAGAAAGTAGCACATAGTTCTATACCAAGGGTTTTACCGTTTACATAACGCTGTTTAAAATGATTATAAATTACGACTAAAAGCGAAACTAGCGCAGCAATTACATGCGCTATGTGCACCACAACTATCAAAAACACGAATGAATAGGTAATACTGCTCGTGCTTCCCGTAAAGGCATATCCAAAATCGTTATAGATTTGAGAGAATCCTACGTACTGAAAAACCAAAAATAGTACGCCCAATAACAGTGTGCTGACCAAAAAAACAAATCCTTTGGTTCGCTCGCCCTTCAAAACTGCATTTTTTGCAAGTAGCATGGTAACACTACTAAGCATGATAATAATCAAGCTATAGATGAAAGCATTTGGAATTTCCAGATTTTCCAACCAATCCGCGCGTTCCTTGCTCACTACATAGGCGCTTGTCAAGCCGGCAAAGCTCATTCCTAAGCTCACAATCCCAAACCACAGCATCATTTTTTTTGCCCGACGAATTTTTAATTCTTCTGTCCCTTCGGTATAATCCATTATTGTAAAAATTTATCAACTACATAAATAATCTGAAGCAACGTAATATAGCTTACACTTACCAACATCAATTGCTTTGCAGCTTTTTCGGTTCGTTGTCGATACAATCGAAGTGCGAAACTTATAAACCAAACCCCCAACCCAGCTAAAATGATGGCCGCTATTAAACTTAATTTTAATTTCCCGGTAACATGAAAGGCCGGAATTAAAGAGATCAATACTGTCCAAATGGTATATAAAACAATTTGTATCGCCGTTCCTTTATCTTGTTTCCCGGAAGGAAGCATAAAAAAACCTCCACGTTTGTAATCCTCAAATAAAAACCATCCAATCGCCCAAAAGTGTGGAAATTGCCAAAAAAACTGTATCATAAAAAGGGTTCCGGGCTCAATACCAAAATCGTTTGTTGCAGCCACCCAACCCAACATAAAAGGGATTGCTCCCGGGAAAGCACCCACAAACACCGATAAGGGTGTTTTTGTTTTCAGCGGTGTGTACAAGCTCACATACATAAATATGGAGATCGCACCAAACATCGCTGTTTGCGGATTAATAAGGTACAGGATGGTTATTCCAACAATCGTTAGCAAGCTTGCCAATAGGAAGGCCGGACGAACTCCAACATTTCCGGTAGGAAGGGGCCGGTTTTGAGTACGTTTCATCAAGGCATCCAAATCTTTTTCAATGATTTGATTGTAAACATTGGATGCGCCAACCATGCAATACCCTCCTATGGCCAACAACAACACTATCGTCCAGCTAATCGTGTCGGCGCCTAAAAAATATCCTGCAACCGAGGAAAACACAACACTGGCCGATAAACGAAACTTCGTTATCTCCATAAAAGTGCCAAGCCAATTCTTAGAAACTGCAGGTGCTATTTGTGTGGACAATGGTTTATTTTAATTTTGACGACAAAGATACATTTCCCCCTTCTTTTTTCACAACATCTAAAGGATTATATTGGCTGGTATAGGTACTTTTACTAACTTCACAGCGATTTAAAAAACATGTCATGAAATACTATTTTTACTCTTTTGCAGTCTTCCTTTTTATAAGCATTCAACCATGCCTTTCTCAAGACAAATCTAAAGATCGACAAAAAAAAGACAGTACATCGAACTCTGAGTTTAATGTGCGCACCCAGAAAGTTTCAGACAATCTTTTTATGCTTACAGGAAAAGGGGGCAATATAGGTGTTTTTACCGGGGAAGATGGTGTGTTCATGATTGATGACAAATTTGAAGAATCTACGCCTAGTATTCTCTCGGCGGTTAAAAACATTTCCGACAAACCTGTTAAATTTTTAGTGAATACTCATTTTCATGGAGATCATTTAGGTGGAAATGATAACATGCACGAGAAAGGAGCAATAATATTTGCTCATGAAAACGTGCGAAAGACGCTTCTAAATGATTTAATGATAAAAGCCTCTGAACTCATGGAGAAAAAGTTTGAGGAAAAAGTAGTAAAACTCACGTCTAATGGAATGGAAGAAACACTCGCGCAGGAAAAAGCGAAAAGAGACCTTCCTTCCATGGAAAGTTTGGAATTGGAGAAGCGAATTACACCCATGATTACCTTTAGTGATGACTTGACTTTTAATTTTAATGATGAAAAAATTATGGTTTTTCATGTCCACAATGCACATACCGATGGGGACGCAATGATTTTCTTTACCAAAAGCAATGTATTACATACAGGCGATGCATTTGTAAATGGTCAATACCCATTCATCGATGCGGACCACGGAGGTACTTTTAGCGGCTACCAAAGTGCGTTGAGTAAAATACAAATGATCGCAAATGAGGATACAAAAATTATTCCCGGACACGGAGAAATTGCCTCATTGGCCGATGTAAAATATATGGCCTCCATGTTAGAATTTATTACTAAAAATGTGGACTACCACAGGATTGCTAAAAAAACCGTGGAGCAAGTTTTGGCGATGAAAGACATCACTAAAGAGTATGACAATAAAGGTTTTGGAAATGGTTTTATTTCTACTGAAAAATTAATCAGAGCTGCCTATCAAGAATCTGCTCAGAAATATTCTTGGAATACGAGTTCTAAGAAAAATTAGAAATCATAATACCAGTTAAATAAGTCGGTTCTTATTCCAAAATTGAACCACACGGTTTGATTGTTAAAAACAGTCGCTGTATCTATCTCCGGACTAAAATCTCGGTAAATAAAACTTCCGTAAATTTTAAGATTGGTCGCAGGGTTAATCAAATAACCCGCCTGGAATTCCCCATGGAAAAAATCGGTGGTATTTCCTTGTCCTAGATCGTTGCCATCATCCGATACACGATTGTCTTCCGTACCATAGATATCTCCACCATAGAAAAATGAGTCTTCTTCCGTATTGAATTCAAACCCTCGCTTTGCAAAAATTAATTTTGCGTCGGCAAAAATTCGTCCGCGCTGGTAGCGTGCTATCGTAATGAACTCTGAAAAATTTGCTCCTAACGTATGGGCCATAGACTGGTTGTTATGACCATAATTTAAGATTACGGTATTATGGGAATAGGTATATGGTCGAACACGATTGTATTCACCTTGCAGCAATAAGCCCTTTAGACCAAAGGCGTCATAATATTTTGCTCCTAATTGATAGCCTACTTTATTTTTATAGCTTCCCTTGCCACCAAAAATATCGCTAGAGGAAAACTCATCGATAATTAATTGGCCATAGGCATTCACACGGTCGTTTATTTTGTATTTGGATGAGAGTCCAATTAAGGCATTCCCCCCTCTGGATCCGGTCGAAAATTCGATGGCACGATAAAAAATTACAGGGTTTAAATAATTAAAATCAAAGCCTCGATCATTATCGTTCTCCCAAATCACAGACTCGAAAAGCCCAATGTTCCATCGTTTGGTAGCATTATAGCTCAAGTAATGATTTGCTATATATTTTGTCCTAAAAGAACCATCTGCGGTGACTTCCGGTCGCACATCGCGAAGCGACATCCAGGTATTGGTGTATTTAATTTTCCAAATATTGGTGTTGACTTTAAAAAAAGGATACGGACTTGAATTGTCACTCATTAACAAAGAACGATATCCATCTCCTATAAAATTCTTGCCATGACCTAATTGAATATTGAAATATTTTGAAGGCGTATATGAAATATGTCCTGTGGCAACAGGATAATCGTACGAATCCTCTTTAAACTCTTTGGCAATTCCGCGCCCGGGAATAATGGCAGGATTCCCACCATCGGGACGAATGGATTCGGCATACCGATTAAAGTAATCTGCAAACCGCCCTTGACTTTCATAAACCACTGCAAAAAAATCAAACTGTTTCCCAATCCCTCCTTGTGCATACACTAAACGCGTATTGTTGTAGGTGTTAATGTCCCCTTCTGTATCTTTCCCTACTTGCAAATCTACACCGGGATCAAGGGTAAACCAATAATCTTCACTTTCGAAGGCCACAAGATGTTCGTTCCACCATTTCCTTCCAAGCCATGTTCGGCTTGACTTCAAGAGTTCTTGATTTTTTGATTCAAAATCGTAATATTTATTAACCTCTGCATAGGTATATGGTTTCTGTGCTGTATGGCTATTCGTGCCAACCCTATTCATATTGGAATCAAATAAACTATAGTTATGATGCGACAATGGAATGTTAATTCCGCTTCGATATTCGCGGTTGGTATATTGCAATTCCTCAACTTGATCGTATTCTTGATTCAAGGAGGCTCTGGAATCGACCGTAGGCTCGTTAGCCGTTGAAGCCCCTACAACCGTGCCTAGCGGAACGGCAAAGGAAATGGTGAATTGCATATACGTAGGTTTCCCATTGTAAGTGGGTGCTTGAATTTGCGGAAACTGCGTAAATGTTCGTTCAACTTCTAGGCGAATTTCGTCGTGGGCAGTATCGACATAAACCACTTTGAATTTTCCCTCCTGATCTACTTCAAACAAAACTTTTACCTCTCCGGAATAATTTCCCTGATCGATTCCTTCGGGCATTTTAAAATTGGCGAACACAAGTTCGAGCACCGTGTTGTTAAAACATGACTCTAATTCTTTTCCCGTTGTTTGATCACATTTCGAAAAGATGGGATAGATGTTGAGTTCGTCTTGCTCGTTTTGACCAAAAGAGAACGTTAATGCGAAAAGGAAAAACAAAATAAGAGACACATTTTGCTTCATGATTTGAGGGCATTTATTATTTCTTCGGAAAGATACGGATTTTTTAAAACGAATAGATTTGGGAATAACTCGGACAATGAAGCTTTATTAACATCCTTAAAGCTTACTTGACATTACGAATTATGGAACCAATCTTTCCCTTCCGTTTTTTTTCTCCTCGATATGGGTACTTCCGATCCATCTTTTAAGATAAACCAACTTTGATCTCGAATTCCTTCGATATGAATTTTATTCACTACATAAGAGCGATGGCTTCTAAAAAATCCTTTCTCTGCTAATAGCTCTTCAAAATATCCCAGGGTTTTAGAGGAAAGTTCTTTAGTTTGGTCTACCAAATGAAGGTAACTGTAATTTCGATCTCCTTCAATTTTAACAATCTGTTTCAGTGCTATCCTTAATCTCCCTTTCTGCGTATGTAAAACAAGTTTTTGATTCTCAGGATTTACTATGCTCACATTCTCAAGCGCATTTTTAATTTGTGCTTGTGTTTCTACTAATGAATTCGTTCGAAATCTTTTTACTGCCTGAATCAATTCATCTTCCTTGATGGGCTTCAGCAAATAATCCAAAGCATTAAATCTAAAGGCTTGAATGGCATATTGGCTATATGCGGTGGTAAACACCGTTTGAAAATTTATTTCCTCCAATTGAGTAAGCATTTCAAAACCATTCATATCGGGCATTTGAATATCCAAGAACACCAAATCCGGCTGAAATGCCTTTATTTTATCAATCCCCTCTTGACCGCTATTCGCAATGGCGACAACTTCGATTGCTGCGTCACATTCCTTTAATAGATCCGATAAAAGGGTCGCCATAAATCTATTATCGTCAATTATGAGGGATTTAATATTCATGATTACACAAAAGGTTGCTTTATATTTAATCAAAAGGAAGATAAACAAATAATGATTAACACAGAAATTGACCGTTCGATAACCAAAAGGACCATTTGATAATTGCTTCGAATCAAAAGGTATTTCTCATTCTTATATTGGCCCTATGAAAGCCTACAAAACGGTCTAACCAATGATTAACAAAACTGCAGCCATGAAATTATTTAAACAGAGCATAATTCTTTTTTTAATTGTGGTATTCCCGACCGGTCTTTTTGGGCAATCTGATGAAAAAGATGTTTTTTATGAACGATGGCTAGACTCAACAAAAACAGCAAAAGAACGATTGGAATCACTTTCTGAAGTGGCTACTATCGATTTTCAGGGCCGACCCAATTTTGAAAAACTAGATATGTGGAACAATTCCATGGATGCCGGGATTTCTTTAGCCGAGTCGACTGATAATGAAAACTATGTCCCTAGGCTCATTTCTTATAAGGTGATTTACGGATCTCAGATGATCGGCCCCGGTAATGAAATTTGTGAACTTGCACAAACAGCTATGGATGGCGCCATATCTATTGATGATTTCATTACGCAACGACAATTAATCTTTTTCTTTCTCTATATACCTTGCCCAAACATTAATCAAAAATATGCCCCATCGATGTTGCAAGATTTGTTTCCAAAAATTGAAGCCGCATTAAAAAATCCGCAAGATGCGGTGACTTTTCATTTTATGGTTGGCAATTTTTATTACGAACAATCCAAATATCCGGAGGCGCTTACCGCCTATAGAAAATACGCTAAATTATATAAGCAACTCAGCGAAAAGCATCAAAATTTCTCTTATGTATTAAATAGAATGGGGGAAATAAATTCGGATATAGAGAATTTTAAAGAAGCAGAAAATTACTTTCAACAAGGGCTAGCGTTGAATAAAAAGGATAACGACACCCTTTTGCTTGGGACTTCTTATGTCCACCTCGCAACCTTAAGACTGCGAGAAAAGAAACCGGAATTGGCAAAACAATATCTTGATTCCGCCATTACTTTTATGAAGCCCCTCACCGATTATGAAGCATGTGTTAGTTGCCTCAATTATGCTTTCAATTTAGAAGCCGCTGTTTATAATGAAGAAAAAGACTACCAAAAGGCACTCGAAAAACTACTCGAAACAAAATCGTATTATGAAAATACCTCCGAGCCACGTGTAAACGAGAGCTTTTTTTATTATCAACTAGGTGTTGCTTATCACGGTTTAAAAAACTACAAGCAAGCGATTGCTTCTGCAGAAAAAGGCCTAAAACATGAAAAGTATCCATACATCACATTATTCGACACCAAGAACAATCTAGAAGTTCTCTATAAATCTTGGGAACAACTTGGGAATTATCCCAAAGCTTATAATACCTATAAGGACTATGTAAAGGTAAATGACTCTATGGGTGTTCTAAGAAATAGTCAAGAAGTAACCCGTCTAGAATTGGAAAACAATTTTCAACAAGAACGTTATGCCGATAGTTTAAAAATCGCTAAACAAAATCTAGCTCGAGAACTTAATTTTCAAGACAAAATACACCAAGAAAAATCAAGACGTAATGTTATTATCGGCTTTGGAATGATTGCACTCTTGTTTTCAATAGGGCTATTTTCTAGACTTCGCTCTTCAAAAAAAATCCAGAAAGTACTCCAAGAAAAAAATACGGTTATCGAATTAGAAAAAGAGAAAGCCAAATCGTCGGAACGAGCCAAACACCAATTTCTTGCGAATATGAGTCACGAAATTCGAACTCCGATGAATGCCATAAAAGGCATGTCCGACATCTTACTGCGAAGGAAACCAAAAAAGGAGCAACTAGAATACCTTCAAGGCATCAAAGAGTCATCGGATTCGCTTTTGGTAATCATCAATGACATCCTGGACATTTCTAAAATAGAAGCGGGTAAAATTGAACTCGAGCAAATTCCCTTTTCCATCCAACAGGTCATCTCCAATGTAGATGCCATTATGAAATTTAAGGCTGAAGAAAAAGGGTTAAAGTTGAAAACAGTAGTCCCGAAAGATGTTCCAATGGTCTTGGGAGACCCTTCTCGCCTGCGACAAATTCTCGTGAACCTCATCAGCAATGCCATAAAATTTACCGAAAAAGGGACCGTTAGCACCACGGTGACCATACAAGATGAAACCAACGAGAATACTCTAAAAGCCCATTTCACAGTTTCGGATACGGGTATTGGCATCGATCAAGAGCGCTTTAACAAAATATTTGAATCCTTTGAACAAGCCTATGCCGATACCACTCGAAAATTCGGGGGCACCGGGTTGGGGTTGAGCATTTCCAAAAAGTTGGTTGAGCTTCAAAAAGGCCGTATTTGGGTTGAGAGCAACAAAGGACAAGGCAGTCAATTTCATTTTGTATTGTCGTATTCCCTGAGTGGGGACGGAACTATTTCGACAGAACCCATCGATTTGGTGGAAGAGAGAAACAGAATCGAGCATCTTAAAGGCGCCAAGATTCTCCTTGTCGAGGACAACAATTTCAATGCTATCGTCGCTAAGGAAGAGTTGGAGGATGCCATTCCCGAGGTAGTCGTTGAAGTTGCTGAAAACGGCGCTATTGCGGTTCAAAAAATATCTGATGCGAATTTCGATATCGTCCTGATGGACGTACAGATGCCCACCATGAACGGTTATGAGGCCACCCGAGCCATCCGAAAAATGTCCGGAGAAAAATCCAGCATTCCTATCATAGCCATGACAGCGAATGTGCTCAAGGAAGAAATCGCCCTCTGTTATGAAGCGGGAATGGATGACTTTATTGGCAAGCCCTTCGATACTAAAAATTTGATACAAAAATTATTCACCTTAAAACGCTAAGACCATGACACAAAAAAATCCAAAGATATTCATTGTGGACGATGAGCCTTTATTGTCGGAAATGCTAACCGATTTCCTACTGACTCAAGATCCTGAATTTGCCATAAATAGTTATCCTACGGGAGAGGACTGTTTGGCAGCCCTGGACACTCATCCCGACTTGGTGATATTAGACTATTACTTAAATTCGAGAGAGAAAAATGCGGCAAATGGATTGGACATACTTAAGGAGCTGAAAAAATCGAACAAGGCACTACCTGTAATCATGCTTTCTAGTCAGGAAAGTTACAGCACAGCCGGGCAAACCATAATGTATGGGGCTGTTCACTACGTAATCAAAGGTCCTGATGCTTTTCAAGAAATTCACGATTTAATTAAAGCAAATTTATAAATGGTCGATCTAGCTTTTTTAGAAAAATTTACCAAAGGCGATTCGGCCAAAATGCAGCGCTACATAAGGATGTATCTAACCGAATCATCCCCTGTTTTCGAGAAAATGGAAGCATGTATTAAAAATAAAGATTGGGCCAAGCTGGCCATTTGCGCCCATTCGCTAAAACCTCAGGTAGAATTTATGGGAATAGATTCTTTGAAACAAGTCCTGATGGCTATCGAGAACAAGGCAAAAATCAAAGCCTATGATGCCCTTGAAGATCTCTATAGGGAAGCTTTGCAATTGCACACTACATCCTGTGAACAACTAAAAATTCACTTAAAAAATTTATGAGGGATATTCCTCTTTAACTTCAACATTATGAAAAAATTAACCAAATTATTAGCAGCAGTAATACTGTTAACAAGCTGTTCTCAAGAACCAATAATTAGAGAACTTAAAGTAGTAAGTTTTGAAGGTTCTGGCTATGAATTAGGTTATCAACATGGCGCACAATTAAAAGAAGAAATTGGCGAAATAATTAAAGCTTGGAAAACAAATGTTGAAAACCAATTAGATGAGGATGCGAATATTGTTATCGATAAATTTTTTGATTATGCAGATTTTAACGAATCCATTATGAAATGGACTCCTGATTTGTATGAAGAAATTAGAGGAATCGCTGAAGGTTCAGGACAACGTTTCAATGATGTTTTTGTTTTGAATTTACTTGATGAATTTTGGGTGTATATAGATAATGAAAATAATCATCATTGCAGTGGGATTGGTGTTCCTTCAAATAATGGAAATCCAGGTTACCTGTCACAAAACATGGATCTTGAAAACTATACAGATGGTTTTCAGGTTCTCATGCGTTTAAACAGGACAGCTAATCGACCTGAACAGCTAATTTTAACTCATCCAGGTTTAATTGCTTTGAATGGACTTAATGAAAAAGGTGTTGGAGTTTGCGTTAATACCATAATGCAATTAAGAGCTTCTCCATCCGGGTTACCAGTTGCCTTTGTGGTTAGACGAATTATAAACTCAAGTGAGCGAGAAGACGTGTTAAATTTTGTGCAAAATGTAAATCATGCTTCAGGACAAAATTACATTATTGGGATTAAAGGAGAAGTTTTTGATTATGAAGCTTCTGCAAATAAAGTTGCTCCGTTTAACCCAATGAATGAAAATGGAACGGTTTATCATACAAATCATCCTTTAGTAAACGACGATGTAAAACCCTCGTATGAAAAATATAACCCCAACTTGTCTGAAGAATCAAAACCATCAAAATTTAATAGCTTATATAGATTTGAAGCTTTAGAAAAGAGAATAGCAACTAACACAGAATTGAACGAATCAATTCTGATGGAAACTTTAAAATCTAAAGACAGTAAATATAATCCTGTTTGTCGCACAAATCGCAACAATGGTTATGGATTCACTTTTGCTTCAATCGTAATGGCAATGTCTGAACAGCCTTATATTAAATTAACTGTTGGTCCACCAGACGAATCTGAATATAAAAGATTTGATTTTTCAGGCAACGATTAATAACTATGACCAACAATGTATATAAGCCATTCAAACGACTTATATACTAACCCGATAACACCAGAAAAAAACTACAAGGGCTCCTAGCAGATTCAAACGAATAATACTACAAGATCATAAATCAAAGGCTGTAAAAGAAAATCGCCTCCCAATAAGGAGGCGATTTTGTATCATTTAAATACAAGTGTTCTATTAATTCTCTACTTGGAATAAAATTGGCAAGGCGTACAATACTCCTACTGGTTTTCCTCGTTGTTTTCCAGGAGTCATTTTAGGGAGTGATTTCACTACCGAGATCGCTTCTTGCTCTAATCGAGGGTGCGGTGCACGAGCACGTACATCAGTTACATTTCCATTTTTATCTATCTTGAATTGTACTGAAATTCGCTGTCTTCCTTCGAGACCTAAATCGTTTGCTAAATCCGTATCAAATTTCTTTTGAACGAATTGTTGCACTTTTTCAGACATACATTTCTTTTTACCATCATTATTTCCGGCATTTTCACATCCAGGATAAATAGGCACATTTTCAATGACTGCGAAAGGTACGTCGGCAATTTCTTCTTCTTCTACTTCTTCAATTTCCTCGATCTCAACAATCTGCTCATTTTGATTTGTTTCTGTAGACTTTATTATGGTTTCTTCCACTTCATCCTCATCTTCAACAACCTCAATCACTTCAGGAGTTGGCGGTGGTGGCGGTGGTGGCGGCGGAGGAGTAATCGTTTGGGTAATTGGCACATCTTCAAGTAAGTCGTCCCCTACATCAAGCGTTTGTTTTGCAAAATCGTCATTATCGTAGGTTTTCCATTCAACTGCCTGCCAAGCGATAAATAACATTAAAACCAATCCGGATAGAAGGTAGATTGAACTCCAACGATTCAAATCGGCTTTTGGGTTTTTTTTCGGTTCCATAATAGAGTATTTATAGTGTTGCTAAAATAGATAAAAAAGTATTGTTTTAAAAGGAATTTTAATTTTTAAGATTTAAACGTGTTGTCAGTTGATGAAATACGATATATCCAATCACAATTCCCACTGAATTTGCCACGATATCCCAAAAATCAAAAGTCCGGGTAACAATCCATTTTTCTTGAAGAACTTCAATAACTATACCATAAATAAATAACGCGATGGCCACCCAAAAAATACTAGGCTTTGAAGCTTCCCTTTTAATCGTTACACTGGCCCAGAGAATAAAAAGACATACATAAATACCTGCATGAATTAATTTATCTAATTGAGAGATATCTATATAACCTATTTCAGCAGAAGGCATGAGCATCAATGCAGTAATTACTATATGGAATAGCACCGCAATGACGACTACAGACTTACCCCCCAATAATCGCTTTATAAGCCGCATCATCCAAGAGACCTTCAATTTCGTCAGGATTAGAGATTTTTATTTTAATCATCCACCCATCTCCATAAGGATCAGAATTCACAATTTCGGGTTCCCCTTCCAGAGCTTCATTGAATTCAATTATTTCTCCGGATAGCGGAAGGAAAAGATCTGAAACAGTTTTTACCGCTTCCACCGTTCCAAAAACTTCTTCTTGGCCTAAGGTCTCGTCGACTGTTTCCACCTCTACATAAACAATATCACCCAGCTCACCTTGAGCAAAATCGGTGATACCTACCGTGGCAATATCACCATCAATTAAAATCCATTCGTGGTCTTTGGTATACTTTAAATTTGAAGGAACATTCATGCTTATATCAATATTTTAGGTTCGTTAATTTCCAAAGTTATATCGCAAGGTAATCCCGCTTCGAATTGTAGTTTGCGGGAATGCCGTAGAGATCGCATATTCAGAGAACGTATGATCGTAATAGAACAAGGCTGTTAAATTCTTGCTCAGCGCGTAATCGGCCGAGAATTGCAATCCATAAATGGTTTGTCCTGCTGTAGTTTGATTATTTTCAATATCTAAGTATCGAATGATGGTTTTGTTCTCTCGCACGGAGAAGTCCATCTTAAAGTTTAAATCACTGCGTAAGACCGTTTTCTTTCCACCAAAATTGGTTCCAATTCTCAAATCTTTAATACGGTATCCGAGTCCGAGAATCAACTCATCTCCTTTAATTTCAGTAAGCAGGTTATTTGCAAAACTTAAAGACAATGCTCGATCTTTTCGAAGCTCGGCAAGAATTTTTACTGAGTTTTGCATTTCAAAATCAATTCGAACTAAAGGTGAGAATTGTTCTGTAAGGTTCACATTGTTCAACAAGGTAGGGGCTTTGAAATTCCCGGATTGATCAACATCTTCAGGATTGTTTGGATCGTAGTCCAAGTTTGATTGGAATTGATTCACCGTATAGGCAGCTCGGTATCCATGCTGGATTGAAAAACGTTTGAATTGTTTTTTAAACCACTTAATACGCATTAAGCCCGTATATTTCAGATCCCAGTTAGGGATAGGAATATCCCTGAATATTCCGGTCTCTTCTTTCGATGCATCACTTCCTTTATAGGCAGATAGGAAAGAAGGTAACAATACCTGCTGACTCGTTTTACCAAATCCAACCGGGTACCCTTCATCATCCCTAGGATAAGTAGTCGACCCATAGAATTTTTCTGCCAAACGATTTGCAATGGTAATACGATTACTTCTAAAATCATTAAAGGCATCAGATCCCGTTTCGTCGCTTTTACTAAAGGCTGTTTTTACCAAGAGCGTTGAAATATTAAAGTTTCCAAATGTATTGGGTGTTAATGATCGATAAATATCATCTTCAACAATATAGTTCTCGGTATAATTTTCTGAGTATACTCTTGAACCATTCAAGTCAATTTTTAAGTCAGGTAATAATTCGATGTTGGCTTGTGCATCCAATTGTCTAGATTCCACCTCGGTATACTGTTCATTGAATTCAGGATATAAAGTAAGCCATCCCTTTCGAGCTGCCAATTCTCTCACCTCGGCCTGACTTCCGAATACAAATCCAGTTGTTGGTTTTAAGGTACCTGCAAATCCTACATCCGGTGTATATCCTGGCAAGAAAATACCATTGTTTTCCTGATAATTTAGTTGAATTTTTTTAACCGAGGTAAGCAAACCAATCAAGGTATTCATTGCTTTTTGGCCTCCATTTAAAGATCCAGATCCTCCAACAACTCCATCTCCGCCACCACGGCCATTTCTAATCTGGTTTCGTTTGTCATCGGCTGAGGGTGCTTTGCCATCGTTACTACCATCATTATCCCCACCGCGTGAGGAGTCTCCTCCTTTTTCTTCTTCACCAGAACGACCACCGGCTCTGTTCCCTTTAATTTTTGTTAATCCGATATAACGATAAAAGCTATTCATATCAAGCGTCGAATTGATTCGATGCGTACTCGCATTTTGAATAGAATTTCCTAGATTATAACTTATAGGATCACCATCCTCAGAAGGAACTTGAATGTTACTAAACAAATCGGATCCATCCTGCCACTGGAAATCTCCTTGATAAGAATAGGTTGCTCTTATCCATTTTAAGAATGGAAACTTCGCCGTAGGCAAATCGTAGTTCAGCTGCAACGACTGGAAATGTTGGTTTGGATCACCCACTTGGAAAAATCCATCCCAAACGCCAATCGAATTATCGACGATTCCATCTTGGATATAATTATTTATAATGCGATTGTTCGCCGCATTGAAATTAAAGCGGAGTGAATTGGTAAGGTTATAATTAATGGTGTATTGCCAGTCGAACAAGAAGTTTCTCTGGTATAACACCGGCAACCCTATTTGTCCAGGCAGTAAATTTAACTCTCTAAATTTCTGCTCTTTATATTGCCTAGTAATGTTTGAGCTTACAGAAATATTACTGGGTAATGCATTGAAGTTTAAATCTTTCAGGAATTGCCAGTACTTCCCAGTAAACAAGGAATCGTTCTTTTTGAAAGGTTCAATTGGTTTTTGAACAAAGGAATAATCATACGTTCCACCCAATCGAACATTTTGATCCAATGCATCTTCTATTTCAAAATCGTGATGATCGGTTTGGTTGTACGAGTAAGAAAAAGTGAAGTTTTCGACATCATACGGCATCGGTTTACTTTCTCCCGTTTTATTTTTTCGAACCCCAATGAAATTTATACTCTGGCGTTTGGTATAATTTATGGCCTGTTCCTCGATCGCATCCCTTTGAGCAGCATCAGTGGTACTGTCTAAGCGTTCCTGTAATTCAATATCATCGAATTCCGGGTCGTACTTTGGGGTAATTAATTCTTCCCCAATCCCATAATTAAACGGAAGTTGAATTCCCCATTTAGGAGGTAATAATTGTCCTAAATTGAAATTAGTCACAACGTCGTATTGTTTGGTATCCTCCAAACTTCGTTGATTTGGCCCTTGCTCAATCGAACCAAACCCAATGGTCGAAACTCTTCCCGTCGCACTCACATTGGCAAAATCTGCAATATTCGCATCCATATTCGCCACGGCAGCCCAACCTCCTTTATTCTCTAACTCACTCATTCTAAGTTCGTTAAACCAAACTTCTCCGCAAACATCACTATTTGATTTATTTCTAAGTCCGATCATAATCACACGAACATTACCAAAACTTGGATTCCCTTTAATTCCTATTCGAAGTTCGTTTTCAGAACCCACAGAACTTGGATCTAGTTCGGATTGATCAAAATACGTGATTTCCGTAATATCGCTAGTTGGATCTCCGAGAACTCTTGCCTTAACATCCTGCAGTAATCGCAAAGGCAAGTTTAATCTGTTTTCTAAAGGCCAAACAATGTCTGCATCAGAATCTGATGGATTTTCAAGGTTTGGAGAGACGTTTAACGGAATTTCAATTTCGTAGAAACTGGTATTTAAATCGTTCCCCAATCGGATGAACGCCGCCATATCTCCATCGGACAATAAGGTTGCCGGAGGAGGCAAGGATTCCGCGTGAATAAACATTTCCAGATTCTTGTATTGTCGCATGTCTACGTTAAAATTCTTGTAAACTGCACGAGCATCGTCCGGTTCTAATTCACAAACACGTAATGCCAATGATTGCTCATCTTGACGAATAATGTTGTTATTATTATTTAATTCTTCTCGAAATACACCGGGCGGAATTACGTAATTACTATTTTGAATTATCCCTACAGCTTCGTTCTCGAAAGTGGTATTGTCAAGATCATTGCTACTTCCATCGGCATCCAAGGATTCGATATACCTTCTATAATCCCCTCTAAAGAGTTCCAAGGTACCAAAACGAAGTACTGTTTCTTGTTGAAATTCGGACATATACATTCTCATAAATCGAATAGAACGGAAGTCTGAAATTCCATTTATCGCATCGGTATAATCACTCAACGGAATTCTAAATTGAATCCATCGCACAGGAATATCTTCGTTGGTTTGTGTAGTGATTGTAATCTCCTTAATATCCGAAACATATTGCGACTCTAAGGTCATTCCCGGAACCAAATTGATCGCATATTCATAATAACTGTCGACCGTATTCATCGTGTTATCACGGTTGATGTCCTCCACGTCCGGTTGAGCGGTAGCACCACGATTAGTATTGCTCAAGGTCTCCGGAGCGTTTCCTTCTGTTCCGTTAAAAAGATTATAGCGTTCTAGAATATTCCCTTCTGCTTGTAAAAAATACTGGTAATTATCATTAGCAGGGTCAGGCTGATTGGCAAAATCGGGGAATTTTGCAGCTTCTGCACCATCATTCAAACCATCCAATCCAATATCTTGATTGGCTCTTCCTGCTCCTGTGCTGCTGAAGGTGTATACTAAAGATTGGTTGCTCGGAACTCTACCCCATTCTGTGGTAAGCGTGTTTAATTCGGATCCGTCTTCAGGGAGTCCGTTTTCATATTGTTTTCTACCATCCTTAAGAACGTCTTCAGAAATATTTCCTAAGTTGAATGTTAATTTTCCTCCCGGATTAGTACTATTCTCATCATAAATAAATGGGTCCATCAACCAAAACTGAATGTATTCCACATTGGAACGTTCAAAATCGGTTGTGGTTAATTGTCGCGATATCCCACCAAATCTAGCTTCAGGATTTGGCAAGGTATTTCCTCCTGCTGCTACCGGGTTGAAGTTGTAGGGTCCTCGTTCACTCGGTTTATACGCTAGGTCCAAGGTGAACAATGCTTGTGTTTGTCCTTGAACTAAATCCTGATCAGGAAAGATCTCATTTCTAAAAATTCTTCTTGTAAATGGAGAAGAAAGGTCTGCTTCTGAAATACCATCAGGCCGCTGTGAGCTATAGAAAATTGGGTCGATGGTGTACCAATTAAGTTTAGCCCTGTTGTAGTTGTAAGCTAAATTATTGTTCTCTATTTCCCCTCCCAAACCAATAGGTGTACTAGAAAGGAACCAGGTAAGTGGTGTTGAAATATCGATTGCTGTTTGTGCTGCTTCAAAATCGTCAACATAAGCAGTCGTCTTTCCTCCAAAATCCGACACTTTAGGAGCCCCTGGCACCAAATAAGCAAATTCTCCACGCATCGAAATGTTTGAAGGCACATCGGTATCAATGTTGGGTAATTTATTGGCCAATCGCGTAAGGAAAGGTATTTCGGCTGAATAATTCCCATTAATACCGAACATGGTATTGTTGATGGGTTCATTTTGGAAGGACGATTTTTGAGTCAGCGGACGTTCATTAAGATTTAAGAAGGTTCCTCCCAATTGGAACTGATCATTGAATCTATGTTGAATATCCAATCCTGTAAATCGTTTAGTCTGCTGCCCGAAAAGCGTATTATTTTCAACGCTAATGTTAATGGGAGTGTTTGAATTTTGCAAAGAAGGGTCCAAGATTTGAACTCTTCCCAACTGATAGTTCACCGTATAATCTACTCCTTCAACCAAGGTTCTTCCTCCTGCGGTAACCGTTACCGATCCTTGTGGGATATTGAATGCTCCAATTGGAATACCATCGGATCCGGTTGATTTGTAAGTACCCTTTAACTGGAACTTATTTTTATCACTTTCTTCCTGTTCGGCCTGTGTTTTTGTAGAGCGATATAGCGTTCTAAAAACGTATTTCTGCTGATTCGCGTTATACGTTTGTGGATTTCCATAATCCTCCGATGTGCTATTCTCTAATTTGTTGAAAAGGAAAGATCCGAAAGGCTCTACGCTTGTAAAGATAATTCGACCATTTTGCTGGTCTACGGTGATTCCCGGATAAAAGTCAAAGAAACCATCTCCCCCTTGCTGTGGGTCGTTATTATAGTTTAATCGGTCTAAATTGAAAACTCTCAACAACGTTGCGTCGTTTAAATCGACGGCATTAGGATCTGTTAGGTCCGGATCTGGAAAAGGAGTGCCTTCCACCGGGGAAATATAATTTAGTGGTGACGGGTCTAAATACAAAATATTCAACCTGAAATCTTCTTGTTCCAATTGAAAAGCACCAATAGGATAAATGTTTTTCATCATAATATCCCAAACAGGTTCGTTCACGTTGGTGATATTACTCTTCAAAAGTTTAACCACCAGGTTTTGAGGAATTCCTTGTTGGCCACCTCCATTGGGATCTCCACCAGGAGGAATAACGCCTCCTCCTTCTTGTCCGGTAGCTTCCACACCATCAGTCGAAAATTCTCCAACTTGATATACTTTACCATTCACTGTATACTGAAACGCCACCGCCAATACTTCGTCGTTATTGAGACGTTGGTTTAGCGATATATACCCCAATTGGTTGTTCATCTGGTATTCGTTGGGCTGAAGTTTTCGAGCATTTTCTAAGCTCACATAATCAATTCCATCATTTACTTGAACACCACCGAATCCGCCTTGCACTGTCGCTACATCTCGAATTGAGTTATTTAAAATACTTTGTTCCGCAGGGTTATCGATTCCAAACGGGTTAAAGTCGTTATTTCGGTTATCGGGAAATGAATTTTTTGGTCGGTTGATAAACCCTCCGGGAACCACACTCAGACCAATATTACTAATATCGGCTTCTCCAATATCCTGAAGCGCCACAATATTTCGAACATCGTTGGTGGTTGTATTTCTATTAGTGATCCAAACTTCTGCGCGGGTAATTTGCACTTGAGAATTGATAAAAGGATAATTCTGCAAGACACGGTCGTAATTATCTCGAAAGTAATGCGCAAGGAAAAAGTGTCGGTTTTCGTCGTAGTCTAGTGCAAACAATTCGTAATCTGTAACGGTTGCTCCTCCTTCGGCCACCACCGATCGCGTTTCTGAACGTTGCTCAGAGAAGACACCCGTTATGGTTGTTTTTCCAAATTGCAATTGTGTTTTTACCCCAAACAAACTTTGGGCTCCTTGAATAAGTGAACTGTTTAAAGGCATGCTCACATTACCCACTTCAATTTTTTGAATAATATCGTCCTCGGTAGGCGTATATTCAAGTTTGATTAAATTTTGAAAGTCGAAGGTCGATTGGGTATCATAATTGGCCGTTACTTGAAGGCGTTCCCCAATTTTCCCTAATAAACTCAAACTAATTCTCTGGTCGAAGTCAAAAGACAAATTGCTTCGGTTTCTAGGAGAGAATTGTGGATTATCTTGTTTGGTATAGAGTATTCCAAGGTCCATTTCTACGGTACCTTGTGGTATGATTTCAATGGTATTTCCTCCAAAAACCGATTCGAAGAAACTGGAATTCACATAAAAAGTTGGAAGTAGATTTTTCTGTGCTTCTTCCGCCCCCTCTTTACGTCCATCTGCAGCATCGATTTTTTCTTTGAAATATTCTTTCATTTGTTCCTTCAAAACGAGGTCACGATATTCCTCCGGTGTTAAGATTACCGGATAAGAAATACTAAAATCTCCTAAGGTTCGACTAAGAATATAACGATCCGTTATGGGGTCGTAGGTATAAAGGTTTTGAATGCTGGTTGGGTTGGGAAGGTCCATTCTACCAACATCAAAGCCGGTTGCCGTAGAATCCTCTTGTGCTTGTACCAAGGTTCCGGCTAAAATGAAAATTCCGAATAATATGTATTTAGCGAAGCTGTTTCTAAAATTGTAATTTTTCACTCCCAAATCTTTACAAATTTTTTAAGGCTTGTTTGATTATTTCTTCTACAGAGGCCTGTGGATGATCTTTTAAAAATACATCACAAGCTTTCTCAGCCTGTTTCCTTGCAAAACCTAATGTCTCCAATGCAGATAACGCTTCATTTCGATTCGTATTGCTTGGCTTCAGAGAAATAGATGATGCTGTATACACTTTTAAAATTTTATCTTTTAAATCCAATACCACACGTTGTGCAGTCTTTGTCCCTATCCCTTTAACTCCTTGTATGGTCACCGTATCTTCCGATACAATGGCATCCCTTATTTGATCGGGTGTTAGGGACGATAACATCGTCCTCGCAATACTGGCTCCAACCCCGGAAACTGAAATTAATAAATTAAACACTTCACGTTCTTCAACCGTAGAAAAGCCATACAAAGTATGAGCATCTTCACGGACTAACAATTGGGTGTATAATTTTACATTTTCAGTGGTGGGGAGTTGCGAAAATGTATGCAATGATATATTCAAAAAATAGCCTACTCCATGGCAGTCTATCACCACATCGGTCGGATTCTTTTCTACTAATCTTCCCTGTATATGGGCAATCATGTGTTAATAAAAGGTTAATGGTTCAAAGATAGTACAATTATTTGCATCTGCCAGCTTTGACAAAACTAAAATTATCCTACTTCTGTCCTAGTTATTTTTCTTTTGATCTTCTTTCGCTCGCTTCTCTTTTTGTTGTGCATCTACCACCGCAATTGCAGTCATATTCACCATTTCTTCCACGCTTGCTCCCAACTGAAAAATATGCACCGGTTTTTTCATTCCAAGCAATATTGGACCAATCGATTCGACCCCTTTTTGTTCCTTCAGCATTTTATAATTACTATTTGCCGAATCCAAGTTAGGAAAGATTAATGCATTCACTTTATTTCCGGCCAATTTAGAAAATGGGAATTTATTCTTTAGCATATCTCCATTCAGTGCGAAATCGGTTTGAATCTCGCCATCTACAATCATATCCGGGTTTGATTGATGTAATATTTTAACCGCTTCCCGTACTTTGGCTGCATGAGGGTCCTTTGAAGATCCAAAATTAGCATACGAAATCATGGCAATCACAGGCTTCAATCCAAACATTTTCATGGTATAGCTCGTCATTTGAGCGATATTGGCCAATTCATTTGCTGTGGGATCAATATTGATTGAAGTATCTGAAATAAACAATGGCCCCCGAGGCGTAAGCATTAAATTGGTGGCAGCTACTTTGTTTACCCCTTCATATTTGCCGATTGTTTCCAAAACGGGACGTACCACGGTTGGATAAGACCTTGCGTATCCAGACACCATTGCTTCCGCATCACCTGTATTTACCATCATTGAGGCAAAGTAATTACGCTCTCGCATCAGTCTTTTCGCATCGAAAGCGGTCACTCCATTACGTTTTCGCAACTGCCAATACTTCTTAGCGTACTCGAGCAGTTTTTCATTTTGTTCGTCGGATTTTGGATCGATAATTTGGAGGTCCTCATCAAAATCCAATTCGTTCATCAATTCTTTAATCACCTCTTTTCTCCCTAATAAAATAGGAATCGCAATGCCTTCCTCAAAAACAATTTGGGCTGCTTTCATTACATCCAGATGATCTGCCTCCGCAAAGACTACACGCTTGGGTTTATTTCGTGCACGATCCATGAGCAATCGAATCATTTTATTGTCGCTACCCATTCGATCATTGAGATCGTCTACATATTTAGCCCAATCTTTTATGGGTTCTTGCGCTACGCCACTTTCAATAGCTGCTTTGGCAACTGCAGGGGGTACTGTAGCAATGAGACGAGGATCGAAGGGTTTAGGAATTATGTATTCACGACCAAAATGCAATTTAGTTTCTCCATAAGCAATATTTACTTGCTCCGGAACCGGTTCTTTGGCTAATGACGCTAAGGCTTCAACGGCGGCCATTTTCATCTCCTCATTGATTTTGGTTGCACGCACATCCAAAGCCCCTCTAAAAATAAATGGGAAGCCCAATACATTATTCACTTGGTTAGGATGATCGCTTCGACCGGTAGCCATAATGAGATCTTTCCTAGTTTTTATCGCAACATCGTACGCTATTTCAGGATCCGGATTGGCCATGGCAAAAACAATAGGATTGTTGGCCATACTCTTTAGCATTTTCGGAGTCACGATATCGGCAATGGACAACCCAACAAATACATCGGCATCGACCATAGCTTCTTCAAGGGTGTCTATTTTTCGATGGGAAGCAAATTCTTCTTTCTCTTTTGACAAGTCCGAACGATCCTTTCTAATCACTCCCTTACTATCCAACATTACAATGTTTTCACCTTTAGCACCAAACGCCTTGTAGAGTTTTGTACATGAAACGGCAGCTGCTCCTGCACCACTTATTACAATTCGAACTTCAGCGATGTTCTTTTCAGCTAATTCTAATGCGTTCAATAGTGCCGCTGCTGAAATGATTGCCGTACCATGTTGGTCGTCGTGCATCACCGGAATATTGAGTTCTTCCTTTAATCGACGCTCGATCTCGAACGCTTCTGGTGCTTTTATGTCCTCAAGGTTTATCCCTCCAAACGTGGGTGCAATATTTTTGACCGTTTCGATAAAGGAATCAATATCTTCTGTACCCACTTCAATATCAAATACATCGATATCGGCAAATATTTTAAACAATAGC
>JAHEMY010000196.1 GCA_024643425.1 Flavobacteriaceae bacterium | reverse complement strand
CACAGGAATCAGTGAAAAGTATTGTACGAACATGATTCCATTAAATACCATGATTAAGATGAGTATCAAGTACAAATTGTTTTGAAAGGGGGGGCGACCTTCTTTGACGACAACTATCTTTAGGGCATCATGGGCCAATTTTTTGGGTTTCAGAACAAAAAACAGCAAACTAGCCGCTATAACACAAGTAAGTCCGTCGATCCAAAAGAGAGAGGAATAATTAATTTTTGCGATGATGATACCACCAATTAAAGGTCCTATACTAAATCCTAAATTGATCGCCAGTCGGATCAAGGCAATACTTCGAGTAATATTCTGAGGTTTGCTATAAGCATCACAAGCGACAAAGATGGCAGGGCGATAGGCGTCCGCAACGAGTATTAATATAAAGACACCCAAGCAGAGGCCCAAATAGGAATCTAAAAATTGAAGCGCAATAAATCCGATTCCGCCCAATAAAAGACTCGCTACGATCACCTTATAAAAACCAATGGTATCTGTAAGTTTTCCTCCGATCCATGTGCCGATTAACGACCCTATTCCGAAACTTGTCATGATCCATCCTACCTGAGGTAAGGTAAACCCTTTATCATTCACAAGATAGAGGGACAAAAAGGGAATGACCATTGCTCCCGCACGGTTGATAAAGGTCACTAAAGAAAGTAGCCAGATCTCGCGGGAGAGTCCTCGAAAGTTATCGATATAGAAGCGATAGTACTTTTTCATCTTCTTGTTTCAAAAAAAACGCCCGGTTTTTAAACCGGACGTTCTATGAATGGATAGATTTTAATTTCTAACATTTACACGCACGTCGGTATAGGGTGATCAATCACTCGGTATTTTCGCATTTCAATGCAAGCGCGTTTCATATGATTTGATTTAATGATTAAAAGTATAAAAAAAATCATTTGCTTTACCTTTACGTAAAAATTAATAGCTATGAGATATATTCTACTAGTTACCATCCTTGGATCCTTGTCCATATACGGCCAGACAGACGCCGAATTAATACAGGAAATCACGGAGTATCAAAATGGAGAAAGCGCAACCTTTAGGGACCCCGAAACTTCTATTTTAACCAAGGAAGATTTAGCACATTTTGAAGCGTTGGATTATTATCCGGTAAATCTTACTTTCAGAGTAGTGGCTAAAGTTATCAGAACTCCGGATGAAAAACCATTCCTGATGCCTACCACGACGGAACGACTTCCTGAATATGTAAAATACGGAGAAGCTCATTTTGAAATAGAGGGGAAGAAGTTAAAATTAAATCTTTATAAGAGCACAGTACCCTATGATAATCCTGAATATATCAATTATCTATTTTTGCCTTTTACGGATCTAACGAGTGGAGATGGTTCGTATGGTGGGGGAAGGTATGTGGATGCCTGGATCCCCGAAGGGGATAGCATAGTGATCGATTTCAATAAGGCGTACAACCCTTATTGTGCTTATAACAGTAAATATTCATGTCCCATTCCTCCGAAAGAGAATGATCTTTTAGTTAGAATTGAGGCCGGGGTAAAAGATTTTGGATCACATTAAAAATGTTTTACCAACCAAATTCCGGTGAATACCGCCATAAAGCCTACTACGAAACTTCCAATGGTATAAAGCGCAAAAGAGGTGAAATCTCCTGCTTTTAAAAAAACATGATTTTCATAAGCAAAAGTAGAAAACGTGGTGAAACCCCCACAAAATCCTGTCGCTAACAACAGCATGGTATTTTCGGAAATCCCTTGATTTTTTGCAGCCCACCCTAAAATAAATCCGATCAGTAAACTTCCTAAAATATTGGCTGCAAACGTGCCATAGGGAATACCCGTTCCATTGCTATTGCCTATTTTGCCCAAAATAAATCTTAACACACTTCCTAATCCGCCTCCAATAAATACAAATAAAATTCCCTTCATAAATTAGTGGTTAATGCGAATCATGGTCTTAATTTATTATTAATTCTCTTAAAACAGGAATGTAAATTTCTGTCTTCCAATCTGCAGGGTTAGGAAAATTACCGGGGTCATTGGTGTAAACTTCGAAAAGATTTTGTGAGGAATCTTTTTTCAATTGATTTTGGACGATATAGTTTTCTCCCGTCTCGTAAGCTTCGGGTAAGTGGCTGTAATTTCCTGTTAGCTTAATTTTCAAGGCTGAATGAGATTCCATATATCCACAGAGTACATCCCCTTGAGTAATTATGATCCGCTCTTGTATGGGAAGAGCGGTTGAAAAAATGGTGTTTCCATTTAATTCATCCCAATCGCTATAAATAGTGAAAGGCATTCCGGTCGTTACAATGTTATTTTGTGCTGCAAAGTTGGCAACCTTGCCCATCATAGGTGCCATTTTATCTCCTAGTTCATTGATTTTACTGGCCGCCGTGGTATAAAGATAATAGCCGCCTCCGTATTCTTTGATCCCATCGATTTTTATGTCATAATGATTCATGGATTCCACCACCAGCGATTGCATTTTGACGAGTCCTTTATCGAACATTTGTTTTAAACTATGATCGAAAGATTCTTCCTGAAAAGACAAGAACAACTTCTCCAGAAAAGAATGATCACCTCTCATACCCCATGTGATTTCGGTTACCCCGTTTTCCTTCGGAC
>JAHEMY010000088.1 GCA_024643425.1 Flavobacteriaceae bacterium | reverse complement strand
AATGATGGCGAAGCCACCTGGTTCGATTTTGCAAAAGAAATTTTAGTGCAAACGCAACGAATAGAAGCTGTTAATCTTGCAGAAACAGACTATTATCCTACTTTTGCACAAAGACCAAAATACAGCGTACTCGACAAACAAAAATTTACAAACAATTTTAACCATACAATAATCCCTTGGAAAGAGGCTTTGTCCAATGTGATTAGTAAGTTACCTAAGCTTTAGACATGGAAAAACACAAAGAAGAAATCGACATTTTTTACCTCTACAACGTATTGGTAGATCGAACTAAGAAAGTCACTAAGTTTGGATTTGACATCCTAAACTTTATCAAAAAAAGTTGGATTATTCTCCTCGTTTTAATTCTTGCAGGAATTGGATATGGCTATTATATCCGTACAGAAGCAGGAATAGGAAAAGAGGCAAAAATTTTGGTTCGCATCAATTTTGACTCGGTGAACTATGTGTATAGTGCAGTAAATTATCTAAACGAAAAGATTGCAGAGAAGGAAGAAGGTAAATTTAAAGACGAAGCCGTTCCTAAGGCCTTGGCTCCGCTAACCGATATTACCATTGAACCCGTCATCAACCTAAATGATATCATTGAAGATGTAAAGCCTAATGAACCCACCGTTGATGGGTTGCTTCGTTATTTAGAATTTGAATTTGAAGAAGATGGAGAAATAACTTCCATTGCAGATACATTCACCTCGGAATACAATTACCATTACATCGAGATTCACACCAACAGTTTTGCTAAATCCACCGTGATTGATGTGCTTATGGAATTCTTAAACAGCAATGAACAGTTGCAACACGTGAAGGATGTATATGTTCAAACCTTGGAAGAGGCAATCGCCAATAACGAAAAAACGGTCGTTCAAATCGATGAGCTCATTAAAGCAAACAATGAAGACGAATTCAACCCTGCAAAAATGGGGGATATTTATTTTATCGATAAAAACTTGAACATTGCTCAAGTAATCGTTAGTAAAATGGATCTTCAGAAGGAAATTGAACAGAACAAACGCAAACTCGCCTATTCAAAGGACATCGTTTTGAATATAAATCAGCCCTCCCTTTATATCGGGGAACAATCACTCCTGGATAACAAAATGGTATATTATCCGCTACTCTATGTATTTGTATTTATGTTGCTAGCCGGAATTCGAGGATTGTACTTTTCCTTAAAGCGTTTTTCTGAAAATTAACGCCGGACCTTTCTAAAAAAGGCCTTTCGTTTGAATTATTGATGTATGGGGATCCTAAAAAAGCTTAGTACTTTTTACCAAATGGCCATTGTTGGGAAGAGCATCAATGTCCTTATTCTTAGAATGTTTGGGGTGCTTCTTTTTTTTTTAACAACCCTCTTTATCACCAATAACTTTACTGCAGACTCGGTTGGCATGTACGATTTTAGCCGGTCTTTGCTCATCTTTCTCGGAACGATTGCAGTGTTCGGAATGCAGCAATCCGTGATTTATTATTCAGGGTATTTGGCAGCCCAAAACAACTCGGGTTATATCAAGACCATTTATTTGCGAATGGTTGCAATTGTCTTCCTTTTGTCGGTATTAATGAACATGGGATTGTACCTGCTTACCACCGATTTATTTCAAGGAATTCTAGATTTGCCTATCGACACTATTACTAAGAAAACCTTTCCCGCCATCTTTTTTTATGGGATTACCATGCTCAATATTGATGCTTTTCGGGCCATTAATAAAATTTATATTTCTGAAGTATTTCGGAACATTCTTAGGTACCTTTTCTTTTTCATTGCAACGCTTTTTCTTTTTTATACTGAAAACACCGCATGGCTCATTGAAGCCTTTCTCTATAATTTTGTGTTTCTAGCAATACTGTCAACGATAGTGCTTTTTCAGTACTTTCAAAAGGGACATTCATCTGAAACATTAGATCTTGAAACTATATCCTATAAGGCAGTTCTGCGACGCTCGGCACCCATGGCCATTAGCGCAGCTTCATTTTTATTAATGCAAAGTCTCGATGTGTTTATGTTGACGCGTTTCACCGATTATGAAACGGTGGCCTATTACAGTGTGGCCATCAAACTCACTTTACTTGTTTCGATTGTACTTTCCTCTGTAAATGCTGTGATCGCCCCCCAAATCGCTGAAGATTTTGCAGCTCAAAAAATCGATGTATTAAAATCGAAAATAAAGCGAAGCACTCGATTAATACTGGTAATCACCATGCCAATCATTATTGTATTGGCTGTTTTTGCGACCTACATTCTAGGGTTTTTCGGAAGCGAGTATCCACAGGCACAAAATGCCTTGCTCATTTTACTGGCAGGACAAGTAATAAATGCCTTTTGCGGGTCTATTGGGGTCTATTTAAACATGACGGGGAAGCAAAAGATTTTTCAATTTATATTAGTTTCAGCATTACTCATCAATGTGTTGCTGAACTACATTTTAATACCGAGATATGGCATGACTGGAGCCGCAATTGCTACCTCCGGGAGTATGATCTTATGGAATTTAGTAGCGGTAATTTACGTATATCGTAAAGATGGCGTACAAACCTTTTTTGGATTATAATGGAAGCGTTTAAAGTTGATTTTTTTGTGATTGGTGCAGCGAGAAGCGGTACCACTTCCCTATACAATTACCTCAATCAACACCCGGAACTATTTTTGCCTAAAATCAAGGAATTAAATCATTTTTCAAAAGTAACCTCCAACCAGCCGCAAGACTATAAAAAACCAAAAAAAGGCGTAGAATATCACACCAAAATAGTTAATTCATTCGAGGTGTATAAGAAGGTTTTCAAGGATGCTGAAAAAGAACAAAAAAAAGGCGATATAAGCCCTTCTTATTTATGGGGCACTGAAACTGCGGAACGAATTTATAAGCATAATCCTGAAGCCAAAATAATTGTAACACTGCGCAACCCGATTCAGCGAGCATTTAGTCATTACTTGATGAATGTGAGTGTGGGTTACGACACCCAACCCAATTTTGATGAAGCATTAAAAGCAACGAAAGAAAATGTTTGGGGAGGAGGAAATTTGTACTTAGAATGGAGTCGTTATTATGAGGCATTAAAATCGTATTTTGACCTATTCCCAAGGGAGCAAATTAAAATTTTAGTGTTTGAAGAATGGACTTCGAATAAAAAACAGACCTTGGAAGGTGTTTTTAAGTTTTTAGGGGTTAATGAAGCTCAGGAAATTGATTTTTCAGATCGGCACAATCGAAAAGTAGGTTATAAAAATATTAAAGCCCTTAATTTTTTAAGAAACAATGTGATTCGCTCTATGGTGGATTCGGTCTTGCCACAACGCATGAAAGAAGCGCTTAAGGATTCCATTTTTCAAAAACACGAATTGGAGGCAAGCCTCAACAAGGAATTGGAGATAAAATTACGCGATCAATTTCAAGAAGAAGTAAAACAATTAGAAACCTTAACAGGCATCCCTTTTAAAGAACTTTGGGGGTATTAACTTTTGAATTATAAATGATTAGTCATTCACATAAAGTTATATTTGTTCATGTTCCCAAGGTGGCAGGTCAAAGCATTGAGCATATGTTCCTACAAGCATTGGGCTTAGACTGGGAACATCGTGAAAGCTTGTTGTTGCGAAAGAAAAAGAGCAATGAAGTAGGTCCTGAACGCCTTGCGCACCTTACCGCCGAAGAATATGTAAGTTTAGGTTATATTGATAAAGCTCTTTTCGAGGATTATTTTAAATTTTCGTTTGTTAGAAACCCATACCAAAGAGCATTTTCCTTTTATAATTTTTTAGGATATGCGCGCATTATAAGTTTTCGAACTTTCGTGAAAAAAGTGCTACCCCAAAAACTTAAAGAAGACGATTTTTTCTTCCGATCACAATACGATTATTTGTTTAGTAAAGAAGGGACGTTATTGGTGGATTATGTAGGTAGGTTGGAGCAAATTAAAAGCGACATCGAAAAAGTGAAAGATCGAAGCGGGCTGCAGGGAATTTCGTTGCCGCATGCAAACAAATCTAAAGGAGAATGGAGAAGAGCCGTTCGATTGTTGTTGAACAATCCTAGCTTGGCAGCACAATTAAACTTTTTTAATAATAAAAAATCATTTGAAGCAATAGTCGATGCAGAATTAAAATCATTGATCGCAGAAATGTATACCAAAGATTTTGAAGCGTTTGACTATAAAAAATAAACCAATCATAGATGGGTCAGAAACTCACTAAAATATTACTACTGCTCATTATCTTTTCGCTTTGGAGTGAAAGTTTGGAGTTATCCTTCGTGGTTTCTTCCTTGGCGCTTTTAATAAGCTTTAGAGCCAAATTATCACGAGGAATATTTTCAATAGTGTTATTAATGATTCTGCTCATTCTTATTGGCCTAGTTGGACTCACGACCCTTCAGTCTGGCGCCTATGGATTTGTAAAGGATTTGGTATATTTCCTAAGGCCACTCACAGTATTGCTGGCTACTTATTTCTGCGTACGAAAACTGGATCGAAAAGTAGATTTTTTCAACCTTATTGTGTTAAGTGGCTTCGCCTTAGCGCTACTTCACTTAGTTCATATCGGATCACAGATCATCTTTATTAAACCCAGTTTAGATGTATTCAGGGGGCTTTTTGGGCGATTGAATCACGTCGAAATGATTGCTTTATTCTTTATCATTTGTGTGAAGGAGTTACCAATTAAAAAAACTCGTTTCAAGGTGCTGTATCAATTTTTGGTCCTGTGTCTTGCAGTTTCTTTTACGGTGTATTTTTCGAGAACCATGTTCATGGTAATTATTTTAATGGTGTTGGCATATTTCGGGTATTTAAAATTGAATGCTCGTGGCGCTTTAGCGCTCGGAATATTACTGATTCTATCTGGGTCTTTCGTGTTGTTTTTGGCGAACTACGATCCGACTAAAGAGCGGGACCCAGGCATTACCACAAGGTTCCTGGAAAAAATGAAAAATTCCTATACGGAAGCTTTTGAACCCATAGATTTTGACCCTTACAAACAAGATCGACGAGAATTATGGCCGCGATGGAGGGCTTATGAAGCGAATCTAGTAATTACCGAAGTCGATAAAGAGAGAAAATGGTTTCTGGGAAAAGGCTTTGGTTCCACGGTGGATGTTGGCTTCGATATTCGGCTAGACGGGGAAGAGATTCGAAACTTGCCTACTGTTCATAATGGGATGACGTATGTCTATATGAAGACGGGTCTTATAGGTATTTTGGTATATTTTATCATTATTGGTAGTTTATACCGTTACTATTACAAGGAAGAGGATCATGCGAAGCCTGTAAAATACAATCATATGCTGGCAGCAGTTGCATTTTATATGTTTGCGGCAAGTATGGTGGTCACCGGTATTTTTAAACCTTATGAAATGGTCACCTTTTTAACAGGGGGCATTTTCGCGTTAAAACAATTTGATACTTGAAAATAGGAATTTTAGGCACAAGAGGGATACCCAATTATCACGGAGGATTTGAGCAATTCGCCGAGTACTTCGCCGCTTTTTTAGTGGAAAAGGGGCATGAGGTCTATGTCTATTCCTCCAACACACATCCTTATCAAGAATCAACCTTCAAGGGAGCGCATATCATTCATTGTAAAGACCCTGAAGAAAAAATTGGCACGGTGGGGCAGTTTTTTTACGACCTCAATTGCATTTTGGATGCTCGGAAAAGAAAGTACGACATTTTGCTTCAGTTAGGCTATACGAGTAATTCGGTTTGGTATCGCTTATTGCCTTCCAAGCCCATTATTATCACCAATATGGATGGGTTAGAATGGAAACGTTCTAAGTATCATAAAATGGTTCGGAAATTTTTAACCTATGCAGAAAAGTGGGCGGTTAAAAGCAGTGATTATTTGATATCAGATTCGATTGGAATTCAAAACTATTTAAAACGAACCTATCATAAGGATTCAAAATATATCGCCTATGGAGCGGAGCCATTTAAACAAAACAATCTTGAGGTTTTAAAGACTTATGATGTAATTCCGAACGGCTACAACATGCTTATCGCTCGCATGGAACCCGAGAATAATATTGAAACTATTCTAGACGGGGTGGTCAAGGCAAAACTCGACATTCCTTTTTTAGTTGTTGGCAAGTGTGATGTGAACGCCTTTGGAACCTACCTCACAGAAAAATACAAGGATGTTCCTTACATACGCTTTGTGGGTGGGATTTACAAGCTTGAAGACTTAAACAACCTGCGTTATTACTCGAGGTTATACTTTCATGGGCACAGTGTTGGCGGAACCAACCCTTCGCTGTTGGAAGCCATGGCGAGCAATGCACTTATCGTGGCGCATCATAACGAGTTTAATAAGAACATATTGAACGACGATGCCTTTTATTTTAAAACCGTAGATGAAATTTCGGCTTATCTAGATAAGATTAATTCGAAACAAGACTATGTACAATTTCTAAAAAATAATGATCGAAAAATAAGGGAAGAATTTTCATGGGATTATATTAATCAACAGTACTTGGACTATTTCTTGAAGGTGTATGAAGAAACTCATTGATATAGTCTGTGCCGAAAAAACCTATGGATTTCTAATAGGAGGGCTTTTAATAAGCATTCCTTTGCCGTATGCCTTTAGTTCGATTGCGCTTATTGTATTGATTGCCGCGGCTTTTACCTCCAGCTTTTTTCATAAAAAAACATTCCGACGAAGTTATTGGTTGCCGGTTGCTTTGTTTGGAATAATGCTGCTTTCCTTAATTTGGACCTACGATGTTGGCAAATCTCTTCGGGGGATAGAACGGCAATTACCCTTTTTATTGCTACCTATGGCCTTTTGGTTAATGCCGAAACTTTCCACAAAAACCTTTCATAAATCCTTGTATCTATTCTCAGTTGGCATGGCCGTTTTGGCCGTTTTGAGTTTAGTTTTTTCCGGGGTACTTTTTTTGAGCGGTAGACCTAAAGGCGTGTTTTTTTATCACAGCCTTGTCCAACACTTCGACCTAAACGCAATTTATATTTCGGTGATGACGAGCCTTAGTCTGTTATACTTGCTATTCTATGAAAAGCGAAGCAAATGGAATGTACTTTTAATTTTACTTTTAGCAGGATTTTTACTTTTGCTTTCGTCAAAAAACCTCATCATCATTACGGTTTTAGCCGCCTTGGTGGGCTATGCAATTACTCGTAAGATTCGGTTAAAGAGAGTCCTCTTCCTTGGTGCAATCGGAGCGGTTCTGATAACGTTATTCTTTTATAGCCCGTTAAAGCGTCGGTGGGATGTCGAGTTTAGCACGAACGCCGTTGAAGCATTAACTTGCGAGGGGTTTAACAATATTTATCCATGGACCGGAACTAGTTTTCGTATTTTTCAAGCACGAGTGTTTTATGAATTATTTGAAGAATACCCGGTTTTTTTTACAGGATTTGGAATAAATGCAGCGCAAGATTTAATTGCAGAAAAGCAAAATGAATATTTTGTTTATTGTGGTTTTAACACCTATAATTTTCATAATCAATATGTGCAAACCTTTGCCGAATTAGGAGTATTCGGATTTCTATTCCTTGTTTTAATGTTGGCAGCCTTATTTCGCAGTTATTGGTTGAATAAGGAACTAATGCCGTTATTTTTATTTTTGGTGATGGCGTCCGTATTTTTAACCGAAACGTATATCTGGAGGCAACGAGGAATGATACATTTTTTAACAGTGTATTGCCTCATTATCCATTTGTTTCCTGCATTCAAAAAAAATCCTGAAACCACATGAGAATCCTAATCGATGCACACGTATTTGATGAGAAATTTCAAGGATCTCGAACATTTCTAAAAGGGCTTTATTCAAGTTTGATAAGTCAAAAACCGGAATGGGTCTTTATATTGGTTGCTCAGGATATTCGTAGTCTTCGAAAGGAATTTGAAGAACGACCTAATGTTGAATATCATGCGTTAAAGAGTTCAAATAAATATTGGAGGTTGCTCATAGAGCTTCCTTCAATTATAAAAAAAACCAAAGCGGATTACGCCCATTTTCAATACATTACTCCGCCAATAAAAGCCTGCAAGTATATTGTTACAACACACGACATCTTGTTTGAAGAAAAACGGTTTCAGAACTATTTTCCGCTAAAATATAGAGTGATTAATGGGGCTTTGTTCAAAAGATCGGCAAGGAACGCCGACATCGTGACCACCGTTTCAAACTATTCAAAAGAGAAGATTGTTAATTTGTATCAAGTTTCAGCAGATAAAATTGTAGTTACTCCTAACGCGATAACATCTATTGACGAATCTGCCGTAAAAAGCGACTATGTAAGGACCCATTTTGGCTGTGAAAAGTATCTGCTTTATGTAAGTCGGATAGAACCAAGAAAAAACCACCTGGCCTTATTGAAAGCCTTTGTGAATTTGAAACTATATGAAAAGGGCTATCAACTAGTTTTTATTGGAGCCTATGATTTGAATTACCCCGAGATGGATGCGTTTTTAAACCTTCATACTGCAAAACTAAAAGGTTATTTTTACCGGTTCAAAGATATTTCCGATTCTGATTTGAATCAGTTTTATATCAATGCAGAATTTTTTGTGTATCCATCGTTAGCCGAAGGATTCGGTATCCCTCCTTTAGAGGCAGCGATGCATAACCAAACAGTAATCTGCTCTTCAGCGACCGCCATGAGTGACTTTTCCTTTTTTAAATACCATCTAGACCCTTACAATCAGCAAGCCTTAGAATTGGCCATTGAAGAAGTAATAGAAGGTTCCGGCGACGATTTGGAACATGTCAAGAATTCGATTTCAAATCGATATAAATGGAGTCTATCTGCCGAAACGTTGGTTCAGGCGATTGAAGAAAATGAAAAACACTCCAAATAAGAAGCGTTTTGAAGACCTCTCACTTTAGTAAATTCTAATTTATACAGCCTCGGAAAACAGGTTTTTCATTTGGGCTAATTTTCATATCTTTCACTTCTTATTTAGAGCAATTGCAAGTAATTTTTTCTACCATATATCCCTATGTATTTTTCTTGCTCTACCTCACTATTCCCTTTGATGATTACTTTCGAGCGTTGCCGAACATTCTCTTGGTGGTTTTGTTTGCTATGTTCCCCTTCATTATAAAGAAAAGTGATTTTAAAAAAATACATCGAATCCCGGGATTGATTTGGCTCGCTTTTTTTTGTTTCATCCTTATACAAACGGCTTTACTTCAGCGCTTTGATGCAGATGGGGTGGTGGTACAGAAAATATTATTATCGGCAGGAATGGTTTTACTATACATTCCGGTTCAAAATACCAAAAAGGTCAATCAGGCAATTATTTTCTCATCACTCGCGGCAATCCTATATTCTTTAGTGAAGCTGGTTATTTTATTGAATCAAGGGGTTTCATTTAGCTTCTTAGAGACAGGAAGTATTATTGAAGCCTTATTGGTCGACCGCATCTATTTAGGCTTGTTATGCGTAATGAGCATTTTAGTTTCCTACCATCTCTTAAGAAAGGATTACCATCCCGAGAATCGATATTATTTGGCAAATATTATTTTAAACGTCTTGTTCATTCTTTGCATTATTTCCCGAATTGCAATTTTGGCCTTGGTAATAATTTTTATTCTCAGCATTTTTTATCGGAATAAACGTGGACCACAACTTCTGTTTTTCGTGGGGTTTGTTCTTTTGACGGTACTTTTCATTTTTATTGTAAATAAA
>JAHEMY010000087.1 GCA_024643425.1 Flavobacteriaceae bacterium | reverse complement strand
CGGTAGCTAAGATTAAGCTCTGTTGTTTCTCATCAAAAAGTGCTATTGCCGAAGTGAAGGTCGAATCGATTATTTTCGCTTTGTGTTTAGTATAGGAAGTGTCGGCAAATTGGGTCATACCGGTACGGAAGTACATATTGCCTGTGAATAGCTCAATGTCTTTGCTGTAATCTTCCGAAAGTCGCGCGATTTCCGGAACCAACTCACCCGCCTTATACATATTGTGGTTGTTCAGGTTGTTTTCTTTGTCAATATCGGTATCGTTTAACGCGGTAAGGTCGATATTGATGGTATAGGATTCGAAATAGCTTTTGGCAAAGGGTTTGTTGGTTCGTTCCTTAACGCCGTCTTGTAACTGAACATCTTCATAATAATAGCCATTTTTCAGAATTAAGGAGAGGGTATTTGAATTTTCTTCACTTGCCAATTCTCCATTTTCGGCAATGATCACCGTGGTATTCTCACTAGGGCTTTCAGGATTCTTTTTATGAATCACCACATCCGATAAATATTGATCCCTATCGCCGCTCTTTTCGGAAACTTTGATATTGAAATCGTCACCAATACTGCTGAATTGTCCTTCAACGATGGCCATCGACGGACTCAATTGGGCAATGTTTCGACGCAAGTTCTGCCATTTATATTCAGAGTATGGGATTACGTTGTTGGCAAAGACAAAAGCCACTAACGCGAGGATTCCAATGAAAACCATTAAACTGCGCATGGCACGCTGCAATGATATTCCTGTAGATTTCATAGCTGCGAATTCATACTTTTCAGAAAAGCTTCCAAAAACCATTAAGGAAGTCACTAAAACGGTAAGAGGCAATACAAGCGGAATCAATCTAGGGGAGACGTACCATAAGAATTTTAGAACGATCCATATATCTAAATCTTTTCCGGCCAATTCGGAAATGTAGAGCCAAATGGTTTGCAGTACAAAAATGAACATTAAAATAATGAAGACGCTCAAAAACGTCTTCAAATAACTTGTCAATATGTACCGGTCGAGGATCTTCAATCCTTTTAGTTCAGCGTGTTGATATAATAGCCATCACGCTCATACTTAGCCTTGTCAAAGGAAAAGAGGGTAGTGGATAGTGGTTCATTCGTTTTAAACGAATTTACAGTAAGGGTGTATTTAGTACCGTTATCGTCGGTTTGAATCAAACGATAAATATGTTTGGTCTGCGCATCGATTCCTAAGAGAATATCCTTAATTTCAGCTTTCGAATCGATTGGAGTAAGTTTCACGAACTGGATCTTTCTCCCTTTTACGTTTTGAACAATATCCATTTTATAGGTGTAGCCTTTTTCGTAAAACGTAAGGAGTTTGGAAGGAGTAATTTCCTTATCGTCCTTGGGATTGTATTTAGAGATGGTCACTTCCTCGTCTTCAGGAACAATGGTATAGATCTTACTTCCATCGAAGATTCTTGTTGAGCCCAACATATTTAACACATATTTGTCTCCTGAAATGGTCACGTCGCCGCGTGTCTCTTGATTCACATTTTCTTTTTCGTTACTCAAATTCCATTTGAAGTCAATGTAGATGTTATCGTAACTTTTCACTTTAGCAGACACCTCATTCAGTAATTTTTTGGCATCTTGGGCGTAACCGAAACCTACAGTGAACAAGGTTGCAAATAGTAGTACTGTTCTTTTCATGATTACATGGTATTGTTTTCGTTGTCAATTAGTTGGTTGAGGGCATCGATGGTTGGAACCAAAACCTGCCTTGCTTTACTTCCTTCGAAAGGGCCTACAATTCCCGCCGCTTCAAGTTGATCTATGATGCGTCCGGCTCGATTATATCCCAGTTTTAGCTTACGTTGAAGCAAGGAAGCCGATCCTTGCTGGGCAATGACTAAAACCTCGGCAGCCTCTCTAAAAAGAGCGTCTCTTTCGTCAATATCAATATCAAGATTTGTGCCACCTTCTTCTCCTACATATTCAGGTAATTGATAGGCGTTCGGATAGGCTTTTTGAGAACCAATATAGTCGGTTATATCAGCAACTTCCGGAGTGTCCACGAATGCACACTGTAAACGGGTAAGGTCATTTCCTTGAGTATACAGCATATCGCCACGACCAATAAGTTGGTCGGCTCCCGCACTGTCCAAAATGGTGCGTGAATCGATCTTACTCGTCACACGGAATGCAATTCGAGCAGGGAAGTTGGCTTTAATGATTCCGGTAATAACATTTACGGAAGGACGTTGGGTGGCAATTATTAAATGGATACCAATCGCACGGGCCAGCTGCGCTAAACGTGCAATGGGGGTTTCCACCTCTTTTCCGGCGGTCATGATAAGGTCGGCAAACTCATCAATCACCAAAACAATATAGGGCAGAAAATGATGCCCGTCGTTTGGATTGAGCTTCCGTGCTTTGAATTTGTCGTTGTACTCTTTAATGTTACGCACCAGTGCATCTTTTAATAAATCGTATCGCTGATCCATTTCGATGCAAAGTGAATTCAAGGTGTGAATTACTTTCGTGGTGTCGGTGATAATAGCTTCTTCTGTATCCGGCAGTTTGGCAAGGTAGTGTCGTTCAATTTTATTGAATAAGGTAAGTTCTACCTTTTTCGGATCTACCAACACAAATTTTACTTCAGCCGGGTGTTTCTTATAGAGTAAGGATGTTAGGATGGCATTCAAACCCACCGATTTCCCTTGACCGGTTGCTCCTGCCATTAATAGGTGAGGCATTTTCGCCAAATCCACCACAAATGTTTCGTTACTAATAGTTTTTCCGAGTGCCAGAGGTAGCTCCATTTCCGCATTTTGAAATTTTGGAGAGGCAATCACCGAGCGCATGGAAACCACTTTAGGTTTTTTATTGGGTACTTCAATACCAATGGTTCCTCTTCCGGGGATGGGTGCAATAATTCGGATACCTAAAGCAGAAAGCGATAAAGCGATGTCGTCTTCAAGGTTTTTAATTTTTGAAATTCGAATTCCGGCATCAGGCACAATTTCGTAGAGCGTAACGGTAGGCCCGACCGTCGCTTTGATGTTGGCAATACCAATGTTGTAGTTTTTGAGGGTATCTACAATTCGGTTTTTATATTCTTCTAATTCATCTTGGTTGATGGTAATTCCTTGTCCGCCAGTATAATCTTTCAGAAGTTCAATGGATGGAAATTTAAAATTGCTTAATTCCAAAGTAGGATCGAATTCGCCAAAATCTTCCACCAGCTTTTTGCTCATATTTTCCTCGACGGTTTGCTCTTCTTCCACTTGTTCAATCTCCATGGAAACTTCGTCTTCATCTACACGAGTGGCAACGGGTTCTGTGACTTTAGGTTCCTCCTTAACAGCCAGTTCGGGTTCGGGAAAATCCTCTTCTTGTTCTTCCGGATCGTTCAAATCGATGGTGGGAGCATTCTCTTCTTTTTCTGAAAATTTAGAAGAAGGAACCGTTTCAGGGAGTGCATCTTCATTGTCTGTAGCATCTTGGGTAAAGTCTGAAGCGATATCGCTTTTTGTTCTTTTGAAAAGCGCAATCACTTTTTCGGGGGTGACTTTCAGCCGTATGACAAAATAAATGATGGCCATGAAGGTCATGAGTAAAATGGTTCCCGGAAGGCCCATATAATCTTGAAGCAGATCGTTGGTCTCGTAACCAACTACACCACTCCAAAGAGATTCTTTTTCAGTAAAGAAGCCAAAGAAAACAGCACACCATACCATCATCAATATGCCCCAAAACCAAAAGCGCAGTAATTGCTTTTTGGCATAATCGAAGAAAAAATAAATTCCGGTAAGCGTAACTAGAAAGGCTAAGATGAAAGAGGCTGCCCCAAATCCATTATAGACAAAAAAATGTCCTAGATTACTTCCGAAGGTACTTAACCAATTTTCCGATTCAATTTCGCGGCTTAATTCGCCAACCACACTTTGGTCGGCTTTCCAGCTAAGGAAGTAGGAGGAGAAAGCAATAAGTAAAGCCCATCCAAATAGAAATAAAAAACTCCCAAGAATAATTTTCTGTTGTTTTGAAAGCGTGAACGAAATTTTTCGACGCGAGGAAGTATTTTGGGAAGATTTCTTTTGCTTCGTCTTGGCCATTTAGTGGGGTTGTTGTTGCACAAATATACAACGATACAAGCTACATAAAAATTTTTGAATGTCAATATTTGGTTCAGATTTTTGGACCGTAAATGATGACTCCAATAATCAAGGCAGCGATGGCCGCAAAAAACACTGCTCCTGCCGCAACATCCTTGATTTTTCCAATTTTATTATGGTGATCCGGATGTACAAAGTCGGCTAATTCTTCGATAGCCGTATTAAGTCCTTCAATGCCTAAAACCAAGGCTATGGCTAAAGTTTGTAGCACCCATTCAACAGGCGAAAGCTCATAGTAGCATCCAGCGAAAGTCATTACAATGGCAACAACTACTTGAACTTGAATACTTGCCTCACTTTTAAGCAGCATCCAAGCGCCACGAAAGGCGTATTTAAATCCTAAAATTCGTTTCCCTATGTATGAGTTCCACATTGTTATAGGGCCTTTAGTGCCGCTTCATAATTGGGTTCTTGAGCAATTTCGGGCACTTGTTCAGTGTAGATTACGTTGTTATTTTCATCCAAAACAATTACCACCCGTGAAAGTAAACCTGCGAAGCCACTTTCCATAATTTCTAACTGATAATCTTTACCAAATTGGTGTGTTTTAAAATCGCTGAGCATTTCTACATTTTCGATGCCTTCAGCGCCACAAAATTGTTGTTGTGAAAAAGGTAAATCTCTGGAAATACAAAGTACTTTCAAATTCGGTAATGCACCTGCTTTTTCGTTGAATTTTCGAACAGATGCACTACAAACTCCGGTATTAACGCTAGGGAAAATATTCAGTAGTTTTCGTGTCGACCCAAAATCCGATAACGATTTGGGTTCTAGCTTTGTGGTGATTAATGTAAAATCAGGAGCTTTTGTCCCAACAGCGGGTAGCGTTCCAATTGTGTTGGCGGGATTTCCACCTAGAGTAACATGTGCCATAATTTTTTAAGGTAAAAATAACGAATAAACAAAAAGTAATAGAAAATTCTATTCCTAAGATTTTCCTAAAGTCTACGCCTCAACTTTGTCACTAAGCATTCTAATCTTTATTCGAAGTGCAGCGTATACTAGGGTAGTGAATGGGCTTAGCCAATTAAAAATGGCATACCCTGCATAGGCCATTACGTCGACCCCCAATACACTTGCTTGATAGGCCCCACAAGTATTCCATGGAATTAATACCGATGTTACGGTACCACTATCTTCCAGCGTTCTTGAAAGGTTTTCAGGAGCTAAACCTTTGTCTTTAAATGCTTTTGCATACATCTTTCCCGGTACAACAATCGCTAAATATTGATCGCTGGCAGTAAAGTTAAGTGCTAAGCAACTAAATACGGTACTCGCAAAAAGCCCGAAAACAGTGTGAAACATTTTTAATAATTGTCGGCTAATAGCCGCCAAAGCACCGATGGCGTCCATCACACCACCAAACACCATAGCACACATAATGAGCCAAATGGTATTGAGCATTCCGGACATTCCGCCCGAAGAGAATAAATCGCTGATTGCCTCATTGTCTGTGGGAACGGTAGACTCTACTGTAATGGCATTCATAATTCCCTTATAACCGGTAATAAAGTCTAATTGTTCTCCTCCACCAAGCATGGCTACAATAGATGGTTGAAAGATGAGGGCAGCAATGGCGCCTAAGAGAGTTCCTACAAATAAAGCAATTAGGGGAGGCGTTTTTTTAACGATGAGTAAGATTACAACAATAGGAATTACAAACAACCAAGGCGTTACATTGAATGCTGCTTCTACCGCCGACAACATTGCAGCTGTATCTGTGGTTCCGGTAGGCTCTATGGTAAACCCAAGAATTGTAAAAAATATTAAGGTCACAATATAGGTTGGAACCGTAGTATAGGTCATATATCTAATATGTGTAAATAAGTCAGTACCGGCCATAGCAGGAGCGAGATTGGTAGTGTCACTCATTGGAGATAACTTATCACCAAAATAGGCTCCTGAGACCACCGCACCGGCAGTCATGCCAATGGGAATTCCAATGGCGCTAGAAATTCCAATTAAAGCGATACCAACGGTAGCTGAAGTGGTCCAACTACTTCCTGTTGCGATAGAAATAATCGAACATATCACAACACTTGCCACCAGAAATATAGTTGGATTTAAGAGTTCCATACCATAGTAAATCATGGTGGGGATAATACCACTAACCATCCAAGTTCCGGCCAAGGCACCTACCATAAGTAGAATTATCAATGCACCTACGGTTGATTTTATGTTTTCGGCAACCTCCTCAATCATTTGAGCGAAGGAAACTTTATTAAAATGTCCCACGACCGCGGCAATGGCCGCGCCAAGCAATAAAATAAACTGGTTACTTCCATCCAGACCACTATCGCCGAAGGCGAATTTCACGTTGAAAAAAAGAAGCAGAATTAATGCAAATACGGGAATTAGCGCCTCCCAAATGTTTAACTCTTTATTTTCAATAATATCGTCATCTTGTGGCTCATGAGGATGAATGTCTTGACTTTGCATAGGAATTATTTAAAGGAAGTGTAATGTTACGATTTTGGAAAATGCTATGCAAATAGACCTGCGATTTCATAAATCGTCATAAACAAACTTTTGAAAGTTCCTTTTTTCGATTGTTATTTGAACAAAATACTCCCATAGCTTCTTTCAAAAACTGATGTATCATGCGAAGTATTATTTTTCTTTCATTCCTACTTCTTAGACTAGTTCCTCTTTTAGGGCAGGTGGGAATAGGCACCACGAATCCGAATCCTTCCTCCATTTTAGACATTCAATCCACGAATAAAGGAGTTTTAGTTCCCCGAATTTCATTGGATGATGTTGGAAATACGTTGCTGGATGGAATAAACTCATCCATTGATGGATTACTTATTTACAACACGAATGCCGCAACGGTAGGCGGACAGGGGAGTGGTTTTTATTTTTTTAGGGGTACTCAATGGGAACGATTGGCGCTTTCATCGGAGCTGGACGACGATTGGACCGATGTTGGAATCGATATCAAACGAACCTCGGGGGATGTCTATGTTGGCGCCACGAGTGCGACTAATAATAATTTGGTGATAAGCAATCAGATAATCGATTGGGACAATTCGAATTATTTCCTAGACCCATCCGGGAACAGTAAGGTGAATGAGATAGAATTCGATGATGGATCGGCAGCAGATCCAAGCATACGTTTCGACGATGCTACTACAGGATTCTTCAGCCCGGCTGCGGATGTTTTGGCGTATAGTATCAATAGTTCCGAAGTGTTCCGAGTTTCTAACAATGGTTCTTTGGGAATTCAAACCAATACACCCATCGCTCGTTTGGATGTCGCCGACACTTTCAAATTAGGCCTACATGGGAATGTCCAATCAGGATTGTATTCTCTGCCATGGAACATTGGGAGTATAACATTTTCCGGTAGTAGCAGCACGCTAATTTCAATGAATGGAACTGGTTCTATTCACAATATTCCTCAGAAAACTGGAGTCTCTATTTCTTTTGAAACCGACTTAGGGACTGATCTTGTGGTTCAGCACATTTGGATGGAAACAGATTCGGTGAATTTGAGAATTTTTAATTTTTCCAGCACGCCTAGAACGCTAACATTACAAGCAAATCTTATGTTTCTATGGCAATAGCTTAATGAACAGCAGCTTCAGTTTTCAATACGCCTACATCCACCATGCATTGTTTCATCATTTTATAGGTACGTGCGATATCGTTGTCCAAACCTATGGAAAAACGAATAAGTCCGTCGGTGAGTCCCATCGCTGCTTGCTCTTCTTCTGGAATTTCTGAAGAAGTAGAAGATCCGGGCGCACTAAATAAAGTTTTGTAGAATCCAAGACTTACAGCGAGGTATCCTAGATTACGCTCTTGCATAAGCTCCATAAGTTCGTTGGCTTTATCAAGACTACCAACATCGATGGTAAGCATGCCTCCGAAACCATATTCTTTATTCATCATTCGTTTAAACAATTCGTGGCTTGGATGTGAAGATAAACCGGGATAAACCGTTTTTAGACCGTCTGCTTCGAATTTTTCAGCGAGGTATAAGGCATTATGGCTGTGTTGTTTCATTCGAATGTGCAAGGTGCGCATATTCTTTAAAATTGAAGCGGCGCGCAGGCTATCCATGGAGGCACCTAAGAGCATACTCGCTCCGTCATTTACGTTCCGCAAGGTGTCAATTAGTTCCTGACTTCCACAAATAACACCTCCCATGGTATCACTGCTACCATTGATAAATTTTGTTAGACTATGCAGCACCACATCGGCTCCCAGTCGTGCCGGGGAGATGGTTAATGGTGAAAAGGTATTGTCGACCAAAAGTTGCAATCCATGCTTTTTAGCAATTTTAGCAAGTCCTTCAATATCGGCTACTTCGAGTAATGGGTTACTGACACTTTCACAATAAAGTACTTTTGTGTTTGGTTGAATGGCAGCCTCAACGACATCCAGTTTTGTGATATCTACAAAACTTGTTTCCACACCAAATCGAGGCGTAAAATTCTTTAAAAAGGCATAGGTTCCTCCGTAAATGGTTCGGCTGGAAACAATATGATCTCCTTGCGCACAAAGTTGCATTAATACGGGTGTAATAGCGCCCATTCCGGTGGCGGCAACATTGGCAGTTTCAGTTCCTTCCATTGCAGCCAGTGCTTCACCTAAGTAAAGGTTGGATGGGGAACTATGTCGTGAATATAAATAACATCCATCGGCATTTCCTTCGAAGGTATCGAACATGGTTTTTGCTGAAAGGAAGGTGTAGGTAGAAGAATCAGAAATCGAAGGGTTTACTCCTCCAAATTCACCGAAGTATTGTAAATCCTGAATATTGTTTGCGGGTTTGAATGACATAGTTGTACGTTTATTATCATCAAAATTATCATTTATCTGATTAATAGTCAATCATATCAATTAATATTAGAAAAATAATCTATAATTAAATATATTTGACTTATAATTTTAATTATGACAATGTGTTTTGACATTTTCGTAGAATTTCTTTCAGAATGAATTTAGATGCGATTGATAAAAAGCTTTTGGAATTACTTCAAAAGGATAGCAAACAAACGAACAAAGAGTTATCGTTGAAATTGAATCTTTCAGTCACTGCCGTTTATGAACGAATTAAAAAACTTGAACGTTTAGGCGTTATTGAAAAATATGTAGCCTTGCTTCGCAAAGAGTCGGTGGATCGTGGATTGGTCGTTTTTTGTCAGATAAAACTAGTTCAACACGCAAAAGATTACCTTACAAAATTTGAAAGTGAAATTACCCAATTAGAAGAGGTGTTGGAATGTTTTCACGTAAGCGGGGAATACGACTATTTGCTGAAGGTCTTGGTGAAGGATATGGAGCAATTTCGAACGTTTATGGTAACAAAATTAACCACATTGCAACACATTGGGAGTACGCAAAGTTCCTTTGTGATTAATGAAGTTAAAAACACGACCCAGATCGTTTTTTAAATGCTCCGATTTGTTAAACTTCAAATGGAATTTCGATCATAGTGACCACTCCTTTCCCGTGTTTCAAAGGGATGAAGCTAAATTTATACTGGGTATTGTAGAGTGTTTCTAAACGTTCAATGGTATTTTTGATTCCTGTTCCGTAATTGATGGTTGCGTTTTTATCAAACGTCTT
>JAHEMY010000086.1 GCA_024643425.1 Flavobacteriaceae bacterium | reverse complement strand
GAAAGTTCTTCCTATTTACCGCAGCTGCTAGTGAAGGCTATTACTGGCTGGTATTTATCGGGGTGGTGAATGTGACCATCTCGCTCTATTATTATCTGTTGGTGGTACGAGCCATGTTTTTACGAAAAAATGACCATCCCATTCCGTATTTCAAAAACGACTTGTATATGCGAATGGGCCTAATTTTAACCGTTATTGGTATTTTGGTATTAGGGATCTACAGTCCGCTATACGAATACATTTTTAACCTAAGTTCACTATTAAATTAATTGAGTCATGCCCTTAGAAGGAAAACATAATTTTGGGAGTATTAATGAAACAAGGGTGACCTTCGTTGAAAAAGCGATAACCAAAGAACGGTGTGATTTTTTACAAAGGCTGTTGGAATACAACGGGTTTGAAGTGCTGGTTGAAGAGGCTGCAAGAAAAAGTGAAGAAGAGCCGCAATTGTATACCCTTGGAGTGACCGACATTGTTTTTAATCCTACCATTTGGATTTATCAACGCAAGCTAAAAACCTTCGACGGACAAAGAGTTACACCTGGGTATTGGGAACAGCGCACGGAAGAATCAAATCCAAACTATTGGAACAATGGTTCTGCCGAAAAGTAGCATTGCAAAGTGCTTTCTGAATTCGATTATCCTTTCTCATACAGTTTAAGAATCATATATATTTATTAAAGTCTGTGCTTATTTATTGGCTTCTCATTATTTTTGAGGCGTTTTAAGAAAAAGCACTATGATAAAAACAGATATACTTATTATTGGAGCAGGCCCAACGGGGCTTTTCGCTGTTTTTGAAGCAGGGCTCTTAAAATTAAGATGTCATCTTATCGATGCCTTGCCGCAACCGGGAGGGCAATGCTCCGAAATTTACCCTAAGAAACCTATTTACGATATTCCGGCTTTCCCGGAAGTTTTAGCCGGTGATTTGGTCGACAACCTCATGAAACAAATTGAGCCGTTTCAACCGGGGTTTACTTTGGGAGAACGCGCTGAAACCATTGAAAAGCTAGATGATGGAACTTTTGTGGTAACCACACATAAAGGGACGAAACACCATGCTCCCGTGGTAGCCATCGCCGGAGGCTTAGGAAGTTTCGAGCCAAGAAAACCACCCGTAGCCAATTTAGAAGATTATGAAGATCACGGTGTAGCGTATTTCATCAAGGATCCTGAAATATATAGAGATAAAAAAGTAATTATTGCAGGTGGAGGAGATTCGGCTTTGGATTGGAGTATTTTTCTTGCCGATGTCGCCGAACAGGTAACCCTTATTCATCGACGCAACGAATTTCGCGGCGCCTTGGATAGTGTGGAAAAAGTTCAAGAATTGAAAAGTAAAGGAAAAATCGAATTAATCACTCCCGCTGAAGTCGTTGCATTGTATGGGGAAAATAAATTGGAAGGTGTAACCATCCAACAAGGTCCCGAAACCTTTAAAAAGGAATGCGATCATTTTATTCCTCTTTTCGGTCTTGCGCCAAAACTCGGGCCTATCGCCGATTGGGGATTGGAAATTGAAAAGAACGCAATAAAAGTGAATAACGCCTTGGATTACCAAACCAATATTCCCGGCATTTATGCCATTGGCGACGTGAACACCTATCCCGGAAAACTAAAGTTAATTCTTTGCGGTTTTCACGAGGCAACCTTGATGTGTCAAAGTGCTTTTCAACGTATATTTCCTGATAAGAAATATGTAATGAAATATACCACCGTAGGAGGAATTGATGGATTTGATGGAAGTAGGAAAGAAGCTCCAAAGGCGGTAATTAAATCAATCGATTAATGGAACAACAAGACATTAAAGTTACGATCATCGACTTGAATGGAAATTCCCATACGGTGGATGCTCCAACCGATATCAATATGAACGTTATGGAATTGGTGCGTTCTTATGAATTGGCTCCGGAAGGAACCGTTGGAATCTGTGGAGGAATGGCCATGTGTGCGTCTTGCCAATGCTATGTTCTTAGTGATCATAATCTTCCTGAGAAGAGCGACGATGAAGAAGCGATGTTGGCAGATGCCTTTTATGTAAAAGCTAATAGTCGTTTAGGCTGCCAACTTCATATTAGGCCCGATCTCCATGGCTTAATTCTAGAATTAGCTCCCGATCGTTAGGGCGTGTGATAATCGCTAAGTTTTTGCGGACCCTCTAATACCGAACGAATAACTTTTAAGGTGCCGTCTTCTGTGGTGGCGATTTGCCATTTGATAAGCTTGATGGCTCCATCCTCTATTTCTAAGCCTGTAATGCTTCTGGGATGCACACAACTTCCATCGTTGAAATAGGCAATCTCTCCGGGCTCCGGAAAGCGTGGACGGTGGGTATGCCCGGTAATGGTAAATCTATTGTTGTTGGCCACAATCCATTTTTTAGTACGTCGTTCGACTTTTATAAGCTCTCGGTAATTTTTTGCCGGACTGGTAGGGTCGCCAATACCAAATACTTGTAATTGGCGCCATAAGGCTCGAACCATAAATCGGTTGAATTTCCACCCTACATAATTCATGAAATCGGCTTGATGTCCATGCACCAGAAAGAGCTCCTGTCCGGTGTCTTCATGCTCCAAAATCAATCCTTCAGAAAAGGTAATTCCCGGAAATAAAGGTACGTCCTCACTGGTAATTCGATCGAAGTAAGTGTATAGGTGTTTCGAAACATATCGTTCATAACGATAGACCATATCGTGATTCCCAATTAGACGGTAAAGCCTATTTTCATTATAGAATAGTTGCATCAGATCGTACACATTCTTGTGCGCCTCGAATATTGAAGCGAAATCGATATTCTCCCAAAGCTCATCGCCATCACCTAATTCGCAATAGGTGAATCCATGATCGTAATAGCTTTTTAAAGCGTGGAAATAGATATTTCGATTGTTGGCAAAGTCGTCGGCAAAACTATTGTCCCCTCGATGACAATCACTGAAGAGGATAAACTTTGATGAATCGTTAAAGGGAATACGCTTGGCCGTTTGGTAGGCTCGTTCCAGTCTTTTGTTTGAAGACATTTGCAAATCGTTTCACTAAAGATACAATTTGATTTAAAATGAAGGGTTAAAAAAAGGCTCCGTGTGGAGCCTTGAAGTTTTATTTGAATGCGTTATGACCCGTAATATCGAGTCCGGTAATGAGTAAGTGGATGTCGTGTGTTCCTTCATAGGTAATTACACTTTCTAAGTTCATCATGTGTCGCATGATCGAATATTCGCCGGTAATCCCCATTCCTCCGAGCATTTGACGTGCTTCTCGTGCAATTTTAATGGCCATATCGACATTGTTTCGCTTCGCCATCGAAATTTGTGCTGAGGTGGCACGGTCTTCATTTTTTAGCTGACCCAAGCGGAAGGCTAACAATTGTGCCTTCGTGATCTCTGTGATCATTTCGGCTAATTTCTTTTGTTGTAATTGAAAGGCAGCAATAGGCTTTCCAAATTGAATACGCTCTTTGGCATAACGCAATGCCGTATCGTAACAATCCATAGCAGCACCAATAGCACCCCAAGCAATTCCAAATCGCGCTGAATCCAAACATCCAAGCGGAGCTCCCAGTCCCGATTTGTTGGGTAGGAGGTTCTCTTTTGGAACTTTTACATCTTGGAAGATAAGCTCTCCGGTTGCAGAAGCTCTCAACGACCATTTGTTGTGTGTTTCCGGGGTAGAAAACCCTTCCATACCACGTTCAACAATCAATCCATGAATACGTCCTTCTTCATTTTTCGCCCAAACCACTGCGACATCACAAAATGGCGAGTTCGAAATCCATAATTTAGCACCGTTCAGTAAATAATGATCTCCTTTGTCTTTAAAGTTGGTTACCATTCCGGCAGGATTGCTTCCAAAATCCGGTTCTGTTAAACCAAAGGAGCCCATCCATTCACCACTCGCTAATTTAGGAAGGTATTTCTTGCGTTGTGCTTCGTTTCCATATTTCCAAATAGGATACATCACTAAAGACGATTGTACGGAAGCGGTACTTCGTACGCCACTATCGCCTCGTTCAATTTCTTGCATGATAAGTCCGTAAGAAATTTGATCTAGGCCGGCACCCCCGTATTCTTCGGGGATGTAAGGGCCAAAAGCGCCAATTTCGGCAAGTCCGGGTATAATGGATTTTGGAAATTCGGCCTTTTGGGCAGCTTCTTCTATGATGGGGGAAACATCGCGTTTTACCCAAGCACGGGCGGCATCGCGAATAAGTTTATGCTCTTCAGAAAGTAAATCGTCCAGATTGTAATAATCCGGGGCTTCAAACAAATCAGGTTTCATAGAAAATAATTTTGGTTTACAAATTTAGAAAGCTAGATCCGAACGGCCTACATTTTAAGATAAAAATCCTGCACCAACGCAACATATTCCGGGGTGTAATCGTGGCGGGATCGTTCGATGGTCAAGTTTTCAACCACAAGTTCTTTTTCCTCCAGTGAAAATTCTAACAGCACCCTTTTTATTTCCGCCTCCGGTGTTCCTTGAACCAAGCATTTTCGGTTTAAATAGAAGTCAACTTCTGAAGCCAATTTGGTAAAGCGTTCAAGCGCCTTGTATGGGATGATGGTCGCAAAAGTACCGGTGGGAGTCATTAAATGCCGCGCACAAACGAGCAGGTGTTCGAAAGGGAGCGAAGATTCGAGCCGTGCAAGATCTCGTGCTTCATTTCCCGAGGAAACATCTTCCGAATAAAAGGGCGGGTTGGCAACGATAAGGTCGTATTCTTCTTCAATTTCTGCAGCATACTCCTGAAAGGAGGCATGGTAGCAAAAGAGTCGGTCGGACCAAGGAGAGGCTTCAAAATTTTCGGTGCATTGTTCGTAAGCGGCTTCGTCGAGTTCGAGGGCATCGATAAGCTCGGCGGCACTGCGTTGTGCAAGCGCCAGGGCAATGATTCCGGTTCCTGCGCCTACATCCAAAATAGCATTCATTTGAGGGTTAAGCCTAACCCAAGCTCCCAGTAAAACGCCGTCGGTACCTACTTTCATGGCGCAGCGATCTTGGTGAATGGTAAATTGTTTGAATTGAAACGGTTGGTCCATGGAATGGATTAAAGATACAAATCGATCAAACCTTCCGGAGTATCTAGGTGGAGCGTTTTGGTGTTGCGATCCACCAATTCAATGAATTGGTCGTTAACGGGTATAAGTACTTCTTTACCTTCGTGATCAATCTCGAAAAGCGGTTGTGCGGTAGAATCGTTCACGCCCGTAATCACTCCTACAGGTCCAAATTGCTTGTCGATTACCTGAAAGCCGATAATTTCGTGGTAGTAAAATTGGTTTCCGGTTAATTTGGGAAGCATGGTAAGTGGGAGGTACAGTTCCTTGCCTAATAAGGCATCGGCTGCTTCTTCCGAATCTACCTCTTCAAACTGCACGCGCAGCAGTTCCGATTTATGGAGTGCAGAGTGGGAAATAAAAAATGGAATCAAACTTTTGTGAACTTCCACAAAAACTGATTCCATTTCTAAAAATTGTTCGGGTTCGTCGGTATCTAATTTTACCAATAATTCCCCTTTAAAGCTGAATTTTTTAACGATTTTGCCTACGAAGAAACAATCCTTCTTTTGCATCGTTTAAAATTTATTCTTCTTCCTTAGCAGCTTCTTCAGCAGCAGGAGCAACGGCTTCAGCAACTTCTTTTGCTTTTTCCTCAACAGCTTCAACTACTTCTTCTACGGTTTCTTCCACAGTTTCAGCAACTTCTTCTGCTACAGCTTCTACTTCTTCAGCAACGGCCTCGGCAGCCTCAACTACTTCTTCCACTACTTCTTCTACTGGATTTGCAGCTGCGATACGAGCTTCGTTTACAGCTTTTTCAGCCTTTAATGCTTCAGATTTCGCTTGATCTTTAGCGCTGGCTAATTTGTTCTTTTTGTTTTCAACAGCTTGAGCTTTTTCTTCTAACCAAGCAGTGAATTTTGCTTCGGCTTGTTCTTCAGTCAAAGCACCTTTGATTACTCCTTCGGCAAGGTGTTTTTTCAACATCACTCCTTTGTAGGATAAAATTGCACGAGCAGTATCAGTTGGCTGAGCTCCATTCTGAAGCCATTCTACCGATTTGTCGACGTTAATGTCGATGGCCGCCGGATTTACATTCGGATTGTAAGTTCCTAATTTTTCAAGGTACTTACCATCTCTTTTAGCGCGACTGTCTGCTGCAACAATCCAGAAAAAGGGTTTTCCTTTTTTACCGTGTCTTTGTAATCTAATTTTTACTGGCATAATGAATTAATTTTTGGAGTTCCCGACTCCGGTTATAATTTTTTTAGAGTGTGCAAAGATACTATATTTTCCATTTGAAATCATATAGATAAAAGTTTTATTTTATATTTGTTGAAATTCATAGACCCAAATCTATTATGAAAAAGTTCATTCTACCCCTACTGCTTGTTATTATTGCCTTTGCAAGCTGCGAGAACATCGAATCCAACAGCCCGTCAATGCAGGGTGAAGTCGATAGTTCATTTTTCAAGGCAAATACGGCCCTAATTACTGTTGGACCGGATGGGGAATATTTAATCCAGGGAATTTCTTACAGTGAAGCGATTACCTTGCGTTTAAGTAGTGTCTCGGAAGGGTCTTATGCTCTAGGAGGCTTCTCGGCCAACTATGCCACTTATGAAGACCTAGAAGGAAATGTATATACCACCACACCAACGGCTGAAGGAACCGTAACCATTTCAGGAACGAATGCTGCCGGAGACATTACGGGAAGTTTTGGCTTTACCGCTATTCGTCCGGGAGTCGATACGGTGCGCGTAAGTCGAGGAACTTTTTTTGAAGTGCCTTTTTCCGTGCTTAGTGATCCGGGAGATGACGATGACTCCAATAACGATGGTACCTTAGGAGCTACTGTAAATACAGTGCCTTTTAATCCTATCACCGTGGCGGCCGTAAATACAGGAAATTCAATCATTATTCAGGCCTTAACGGCTTCAAATTCTATCTTATTGCGTATGCCAATTACTGTTGAGGTAGGGAACTATTCCTTGCCGATGGGAGGTTTTCAGGCTACCTATACCGAAGGTACTAACACTTCTGAAGCTACTCAAGGCTCAATAACAGTAAGTGCACACGATATGGCTGCGGGAACTATTTCCGGAACTTTTAATTTCGTGGCTGGATCGAATGAAGTTAATTCAGGACAGTTTAGTGTGACTTACTAAACCAAGCCGATACAATAAATACGAAGACCGAGCCTTGGCTCGGTTTTTTTGTGGAAAAAAGTTGAGCATTGTTTACAACTTTATGAAGGATTCCGACTAGGTTTTTTTAATTTTAAGGCTTTCGATTCAACCTCCAAAAAACCTAGATGTATTTAATCTTCGATACCGAAACCACCGGGCTTCCCAAACGTTTTAACGCACCCGTTACCGATACCGATAATTGGCCGCGTTGTGTGCAAATTGCATGGCAATTGCACGATGCTATGGGAAATGTGATGGAACATGCCGATTACTTGGTAGTTCCCGATGGTTTTGATATTCCATACGATAGTGAACGCATCCATGGAATTTCGACCGAATTGGCAAAGAATCAAGGAAGGCCTTTAGAAGAAGTAGCGAAGGAATTTCAGGAGGTATTGTCCAAAGCTAAATTTATCGTAGGTCAGAATGTAGGCTTCGACCTAAACATCATGGGGTGTGAATTGTATCGACTAGGATTGGATAACCCGATGCCTGAGATGAAGGTTTTGGATACCTGTACCGAAACCACTGCACAGCTTTGTCAGCTGCCCGGAGGTAGAGGAGGAAAATTCAAGCTGCCTACCCTTACCGAATTGCACGAGTTTTTATTCGATCAGCCTTTTGCCGAAGCGCATAATGCAACCGCCGATGTGGAAGCAACCACGCGTTGCTTTTTGGAACTGGTGCGTAGAAATATTTTCACCAAGGAGGAACTCGATGTGCCTCAGGATTATTTTGATGCTTTTTCAAAAGAACATCCAAAAACCATTGAGCTTATAGGCTTAAAGCACATCAACCTAAGTGAAGCCTCCAAGCAATTAAGAGCAGCGCAGGAAACTAAAATAGAAACCCAGGAAATCTCAACAGAAGAGATTAAAGAAAACCTGGCTACCCTCGAGGAGGTTTCTTTTGTGCACCTTCACAATCATTCGCAGTTCTCAATCCTTCAATCGACTTCATCCACCCGCGATCTGGTTGCTGCCGCTGTTAAAAATAAGATGCCTGCGGTCGCCATAACCGATAGTGGGAATATGATGGGGGCCTTTCATTTTTTACAAGCCGTCAATCAACATAACCAATCACTTTCCGAAGAAGAAAAGGAACACGAACTAAAAGCCATTATTGGATGTGAATTTTTTGTTTGTGAAGACCACACCAATAAGAATTACAAAGACAATGGCTACCAGATTGTACTCTTGGCCAAAAATAAGAGTGGCTATCACAATTTGGCAAAAATGGCTTCGATAGCCTATACCGAGGGCTTTTATTATGTGCCGCGTATCGACCGAAAGGTCATCGAACAGTACAAAAGCGACCTTATTGTACTTACGGGAAGTTTGTACGGTGAGGTATCTTCAAAAATATTGAACATTGGTGAAAATCAGGCTGAAGAGGCCTTGTTGTGGTGGAAGGAACAATTTGGAGATGACCTGTACATCGAAATCATGCGCCACAATCAGGAAGATGAGCGCAGGGTAAATGAAGTGCTTGTCGATTTTTCAAAGAAGCACGATGTGAAATTGGTCGCGTGTAACAACACCTATTATATCGATAAGGAAAATGCCAACGCACACGATATTCTCCTTTGTGTGAAAGATGGTGAAAAACAGGCAACGCCTATTGGTCGTGGCCGAGGGTATCGCTACGGATTGCCTAATCAGGAATATTACTTCAAGAGCCAGGATGAAATGAAAGCTTTGTTCAAGGACCTTCCTGAAGCAATAGAAAATGTGACGGAGGTCGTTAATAAAATTGAAAAATACAGCTTGGTGCGCGATGTACTCCTTCCCAATTTTGGCATCCCAAAAGAGTTTTTAAAGGTAGAAGACGCCGATGGTGGCAAGCGAGGAGAGAATGCTTATTTACGACACCTAGCGTATTTAGGAGCTGAAAAACGCTATCCCAATTTAACTCCTGAAATTAAAGAGCGACTGGATTTCGAATTGGAAGTCATTGCTAATACGGGGTATCCCGGTTATTTCTTAATCGTACAGGATTTTATTGCCGAAGCGCGCAAAATGGATGTTTCGGTAGGTCCCGGAAGGGGTTCTGCTGCGGGTAGTGCCGTAGCTTATTGCCTTGGAATTACCAACATCGACCCAATTAAGTACGATTTGCTTTTTGAGCGTTTCTTAAATCCGGATCGTGTGAGCATGCCCGATATCGATATTGATTTTGATGATGAAGGGCGGGGTAAGGTGATGGAGTATGTGATCCAAAAATACGGAGCGAATCAAGTAGCGCAGATCATTACCTACGGAACCATGGCGGCGAAATCGTCGATCAGGGATACAGCAAGAGTGCTCGATCTGCCTTTGAATGATGCCGATCGTATCGCGAAGCTTATTCCGAACATGGCCAAGCTGAAAAAAATATTCGATACCCCGGAAAAGGAACTTCGGAATCAGTTTCGAAGCGATGAGGTGCCAAAAGTGAACGAGCTGCTCAATCTTTCGGAAGGGGAGGACCTTGAAGCCGAGACCATCAAACAAGCTCGGGTACTGGAAGGATCCGTTCGAAATACCGGAATTCATGCCTGCGGGGTGATTATTACTCCCGACGATATCACCAACTTCGTTCCAGTGGCAACGGCAAAAGATTCAGACTTGTATGTGACCCAAT
>JAHEMY010000085.1 GCA_024643425.1 Flavobacteriaceae bacterium | reverse complement strand
ATTGGTTCAAGATATTAACCTAAGCAACATGGCTACCGAAAAAGCTGTGGATGTATCTAACCTCGCCTCTGGCGTGTACATGGTACAAATCCAAAGCAACGACGGACAGACTGTGAAGCGATTGGTTAAAGAATAATCATAGCGTCTTTTTAGACCAAATAAAAAGCCCCCTCCAATTGGAGGGGGCTTTTGTTTTTAAGCGATATGAATACATCGTTCTTAAAACGGTCACTATGAAATGAGGTTCCTTGAATACCTCTAGCTTGCCACATAGTTTTATTCTATAAGTAAAAACGTGAAATATCTATACTAATCATCCAGGTTCAAATGCAGATTAAAAGCATTAGGCATTGGCGCAGTTTGAATATATCCTTTGTTACTTGTGGTATTCCAAAAGAAGGAGTTATAAAAGGCTTTAAACTCATATTAGTAATTAGGCTTAGGGACTCTTTTTTTAAGATTTTCTCCTTTGGATTTTCCTAAGAAAATTTATTCCCTTGAAGTAGTCCCGTAAATCAATTAAGCTTATCTTTTGATTACTATGTGAAGAGATTTAATGAAAATTAGGTACGAAAGTTACAGCCGACTTGGAACGCCTCGTATTAAATTCTTGATTGTATTCTTAAGAGTTGAGCATATTTACCGTCTTTTTGCAGTAAAGCTTCATGGTTCCCCATTTCACTAATACTTCCATCTTCTAAAACCAAAATAAGATCGGCATTTCTGATAGTGCTTAATCGGTGTGCAATGATAATGGTAGTTCGGCCTTCTATTAATTTAGAAAGTGAATCTTGAATCATCATTTCACTTTCTGAATCCAAACTGGAAGTAGCTTCGTCAAGAATAAGTATTCTGGGGTTTGATAAGATGGCCCTAGCGATTGAAATGCGTTGTTTCTGTCCTCCCGACAACTTTACCCCTCGTTCTCCTATAACCGTATCGATTCCGTCGGTAAAACGGTCGGTAAATTCATTCACATAACCCGCTACAATGGCTTTCTGAAGCGCTTCATCGCTTGCATCCGGTTTTGAGAACAGGATGTTCTCTCGAACGGTTCCATCAAATAAAAAGTCGTCCTGTAAAACTAAGCCTAAGTGATGACGATAATCTCCCAATAATAATGTTTTTAGGTCATGACCGTCAACCAATAGTCGCCCTTGTGAGGGTTCAACAAATCCTGCTACTAAGGAGGCAAAGGTCGATTTTCCTGCACCAGACGGACCAACAAGTGCAACTGAAGTTCCGGCTTCTATGGAAATATTGATGTTCTTCAACACAAGCTGATCGTCGTCGTCATAGGAGAATGACACGTCTTCCATCTTAATAGCTCCATTAAAGTTTGAAAGCGTAACCGTACGACCGGGAGTATCGTCTTCCGTAGGCATGTTCAGCAAATCTTCTGTGCGATCCAAGCCTGCTATAGCTTCAGTGAGTAAACTACCCACATTGCTCATTTGGATGATAGGTCCTACCATGAATCCCAAATAAAGAATAAAGGAAATAAATTCTCCCACCTCAAGTTCACCGTTTTCAATCATGGTGCTTCCCAACCACATAATTCCTGAAGCCGCAATACCTAGTATAAGGGTAGCCAAACTCATAAAGAAAGCTTGTCCACTTAAACTCTTATTGTAAAACGTAAAGATGCGTTGTGCTCCTTCTTTAAATACTTTGTTTTCTTGTGCTTCTGCGTGGTACCCCTTTACAATTTTAATTCCTCCCAGCGTTTCAGTTAAACGACCCTGCACTTCTGCTTCCAATTGTCGTCTCGTGCGAAAAATAGGTCGCAAGTAGGTATAAGCTTTCATAGAAGTAATCCCCATCGCAATTAATGGAATCACTGTGTAAAGCGTTAGTTTAGGATGAATATAGGTCAGGATCACTAGCGCACCTAAAGAAGTGATAATGCCTCCTAAGAATAGGATTAGGCCGGTTCCGATTAAATTTTTAATGCCATCAATATCGTCCATCACTCGTTTGGCAATTTCTCCCGATTTGTTTCGCTCGTAAAAACTTAGGGGAAATCGAAGAATTTTTTCCTGAATTTGTACTCGTAAATTGGCAATCACGCGTTGTGCTTCGATGCTCAATAGTTTTGTTAGTAGAAACGAGGCTACCGCTTGCACCAGAACGGCTAATAGAACAGCAATAATAATCTTGGTAAGGAGTTCAGGCTGGTTCTTTAAAATTACATCGTCGATTAAATATTTAAAAGCACCGGGGATAACCAATCCCGATATTTTCCCAAGAAAAATTAGAATTATCCCGAGAAAAAGTCGCTTTCTATGCGGCCATAGTAGTGTTTTAATTACCTTTTTTATTGAAATTTTGGCGGGTTTCATCCTTTCATTATTTTTCGAACCGAAGCAATCACTAAATCTAGCTCGTCCTCCGTCATGCTGTAAAAAAGAGGCAATCGGATAATACAGTGTTGCCAGTTCATTGCCTCGGTTAATTGGGAATGGCCTTTGGTTTTCCAAAACGGACTTTCATGCAGGGCCAAATAATGAAAAGCAGCCGAAATTCCTTCCTTTTTAAGTTCGGCGATTAAGTGATTTCTAAGATTGTTATTCTCGGCTTTCAGATAAAATAAATGTGCGTTATGGTTTGCATATTTAGGGATGTTAGGAACTTCTATTCCCGGAATATTACTTAGCTCTTCAGCATAGACCTTCCATAAATCCATCCGTCTATTATTTACTTTGTCTACATGGCTCAACTGTCCCCATAAAAAGGCCGCATTCAATTCAGACGGGTAAAAGGAAGAACCAATATCCCACCATTCATATTTATTTACCTCGCCCAATAAAAAGTTTTTGCGATTGGTTCCTTTCTCCCAAAGTAATTCAGCGCGATGCTGGAATTTTTCATCGTTCACAATGAGTAAACCACCTTCGCCTGAGGTGATATTTTTAGTGGGGTGAAACGAATAGGTTCCCAAAGCTCCCAAACTACCTAAATAAGTCTGGTTGTGTTTTGCACCCTGCGCGTGGGCAGCATCTTCGATCACCAAGATATTTTGGTCTTGTGCTATTTTCATGATTGCATCCATATCACAGGCAATCCCCGCATAATGCACCACAATAATCACTTTTGTCTTTTTGGTAATCAATTTTAGGATTGATTGCGGGTCGATGTTGGGGGTTTGTGTTTCAGAATCTGCAAAAACAATCGAAGCACCCCGCATTAAAAAGGGATTCACGCTAGAAACAAAGGTAAAGGAAGGAACAATTACTTCATCTCCCGGCCCAATTTCACTTAACAGCGCTGCCATCTCCAAAGCAGTAGTGCAGCTAGTGGTTAATAAGGATGTGTGAAAACCGTAATGATCTCGAAAGTACTCTTGGCATAAATTAGTATACTTCCCATTGCCGGAAAGCTCGGCACTTTCAATCGCATCGGTTACATAGGCTAATTCGTCGCCCGAAATATAGGGTTTATGCAGTGGAATCATGGGCCGCTAAATTACGAATATTGGGACAAATACTTTCAAAACATTTAAGTAGATAATTAAGGATACTTCTAACGCAATTTTAATTGTCAATAACGTTAAATTTATTTTGATAGAAACCATGATTTCTTGGGGGAATGAGTTGTGTTCAAGCCCTAAGGATTGTTTAAAAAACTTATCTTTGCGGCAATGAAGCCAGACCACGAATCCTCTATGCCCTCAGACCTGCCCATGGTCTTTATTCTTTCTAAAGGCCGTTCCGGAACTACATTGCTGCAGACGATGCTTGATAGTCATCCGGAGATCATTGCCCCTTTGGAATCAAGGTTTGTGGCGCACTTTTATCAAAAATATGGATCCCGAACCCATTGGAGTATCGCTAAAAAAGAGGAATTTCTAAACGATGTGCTAACAAGTATAAAGGTGGCCTATTTCTGGGATTTGGATATGAATTCTTTAAGAGAACGAATTGACATGCTCCCTGAGAATACTACCTACGGAATGATGTGCAAACAGGTGTATGCTTCTCGGATTTCTCCCTTCAAAAAAGGAACTCCAAAAGTGATTATCGATAAGAATCCAATATATTCGGTCCTCATACCTATCATAAGAAAGGTGTATCCCGATGCACGATTCATCCAAGTAGTGCGCGATTATCGCGCCAATGTGAGTTCTTATTTTAAGTTTCAACCTAATCAAACTGTCAGGAATTTAGGTTTTAAATGGAATTTGTATAATTCAAAGATTGAAAACTTTAAAAAAAGTGTTCCGGATAAATTTTATAGCCTGAGGTATGAAGATCTGGTGACTGAGCCTGAACGCACTATGAAGGATATATTGGAATTTTTAGGCCTTCCTTTTAACGAATCGGTGATCAATTATCAAGAAGATGTCGAGAGTTCCTATCAGGGGTACTTGGATAGGGCGACTTCAGAGAAAATTAGAAGAGTACGTGAGGATGCCACGAGGCAAGTGCATGGCAATCTAATTAAACCTTTGGATGTTAAGTTAATCGATACCTGGAAGAAAAAACTAAATGCACTACAAGTAGCTGAATTGGATGAGATTTGCGGCCACTTTGGACAACAATTTGGTTATCTAGACAATGAAAAACCATCTAAGTACAAAAAAGCACCTTGGAGGGTATGGCTAGAAATAGAGAAATTGTATTGGTACTACAGTCTTCCCATTTGGTTCAGAGAATTAAAAAGTAAACCGGACATAGGATTATATATCATAGAATGATACAAAACTTTTATATTTTCGGAGTGGGTCGCTCCGGAACCACCTTGTTTCGAAGCATTTTAAACGCACATTCTAATATCGTGGTGCCGTTAGAATCCTACTTTATCCTTCATCTACAGGGAAAATACCAGCATATTACATCATGGACGGAACCAGTCATTAAGTCGTTTATAGATGATTTATATACCGATAGACCCTTTCGTTTGGTTTGGAGAGTCCCCAGGGTTGAAATAGAAGAAGCTTTTGCTTCTTTCCCGGATTTGTCGACGTTTTATGAAGCATGTAATGTAGTGCGGATCGCGTTTCAAAATTCTTATAAAACGAAGGATATTAAATGGATTGGCGATAAAAAACCCATGTACCGTCATTTTACGCTTCGAATGATGCGCCTATTTCCCGATTCGAAAATTATCCACATCGTTCGCGACCCGAGAGGGGTAGGCTTGGGACATTTAAAAACATTCAACTTTAAGGATGCCATGGCCATTGGATATATGTGGGCGCAAGGGAACCGACGAATTTTAAAACTAAAAGAGTTATACCCCAATCAGTACTTTTTTATCAAATATGAAGATTTAGTTCTTGATACGGAAGGAACCATGCGCAAGGTGTGTGCTTTTTTAGAAGTTCCTTTTGAGGAGGAAATGTTGAACTATCAAAGCAAGGTCAATGCTCGTTTTGACGATTATACCGAAACAATGAAAGATAAGCACCGAAGTCTTTTAAAACCTATCGATATTAAAATTGCAGAAAAGTGGAAAACAGATCTTTCGCCAGAACAAAGAAAACAAATTGAAATAGTCACTTGGGAGGTCGCCAACAATCTAGGGTATAGATTTGATAAGCCAAAATCTTCTTTCGGAATTGAATTGCAAAAACCCTTGTCTAAACTCAAAGTTTGGCTGGATCGCAATGGAACAAGATTGTTTTTTGCCTTACCTTTTTCTTTCAGAAAATTCGTCCTTTTTCTAAGGTCAAAACACAGTGATCATAAGTATTGGCCGGATCAGCCAAAGAATAATTAATTCTGAAGCTTGGATGCGTTATTTATTTTGGTTGCTACTTTTTCAGCCAAATAACCAGGAATTTCCTGATACAAACCTTCCGGCAAAGTTTCTGGAAAACTAATATCATCCCAACTTAATTCTGTAGGCTCATTACTCATTTTTCGCACCAAGCCTCGAATTTGTTCTGCCGATTTTAAATAATTGTCTTTAGTAAGCTCCATGTATGCTTTCCCTGTTGTTTCATCTTTAGAAACCATGGTGTAGCCCAAAGCCAAATTGTAATTAATTGCAATGAGATTATCCAGACGCACTTCGGCAGAAGTCATATTCATTCCCATGATGAAAAAGGTAAGGTCGGTAATTAAAACAGAAGCGATTACTGGAATCTGCGAATTAAGGGCTTTTTCATCCCAAAGAAACAAGCCTCCTTTGGCAATTCGGTCTTCATAGGACTCTATGGTTCCATGAACCATCCCAACGGCTTTGTCCTTGCTGTATATGAGGAAATAATAATTCCAATCGTTATTGATGGTAGCGAACCATTGTTTTTGTTCTTCGGCAGAAATCACCTTTTGGTAAAACATTTTCGAGCGAATAAAATCGCTGTTTCTGTGCATACGCACCAATTCGATATCATCTTCTGTTAATCGATGGAGCTCAATTCCGTATTTCTTTATTTTCATAGCTTGGTTTCCTGTATGGAAAAAGAAGGTCTGTTGTTAAGGAGTTTCATGATGTTGCTCAAGTACTTTCCTATAATGCCAATTCCAATTAATATAATGCTGGTCGAAAATAAGATGGCCACAATGGTTGCTGTAAATCCGGGTACACTTACATCGAAGAATAGTTTTCGTATTAAGAACCACATTCCCAGCAAAAACGAACAGAAGGATAATACTGCTCCAAAAATGGTCATTAATTTCAAAGGGACGGTGCTGTAATTGAAGGTGAGTTTTATGATGAATTTCAGTAGCCTTAAAGGGGTGTACCCACTTCTGCCGTCTTTTCGAGGGTAATGGGGTACTTCTACAAATTGAATATTTCCTGTGTACCAAAAGAGCAGTTCATCTAAAAAAATAATGGATTGCTGATGCATCACCATCTTGTCTTTTAGCTCACCAGAGAACAATCGAAAGGACGAGCCTTCACCCAAGCCTTTTTCCATGGTTTTGCTGCTTTGTTTCCAGGCAGCACTCGCGGCTTTTCGAAATTTTGAATGTTGCTTTTTGCCAATACCGTAAACTAATTCTGCTTTGGTCTCTTGCTGTTTTTTAATAAGCAATGAAATATCTTCTGGGGCATTTTGAAGGTCATCGTCAATGGTAATAATGAATGATCCTGTTGTAAACTTTAAGCCGCAGAAGGTGGCGCTATGCTGACCATAGTTTTTTGCGAGACGAACCAGTTTTAGTTCATGCTCGTGTTTTTCTTTCAAGCGAAGTAAGGTGTCCCAACTTTCATCGGTTGAATCGTCATCCACGTATACAATTTCAAAAGAATTGGATTCTTTTTGAAGTGTGTTTATTAGGCGTTCGTTCAGTTCTTCTAAAATCGAAGCGCTATTAAAGACGGGTATGACAACGGAATATTTCATTAATGACCTGCACTTAGCCCTCCATCCATAACAATTTCGGTTCCTGTAATCCAACGAGATCCTCCAGATAAGAGAAACAAAATAGCGTGACCAATATCTTCAGGATCACCAAAACCTAGGGGATAATCTTCGCCGTGTTTGTCCATCATTTCTTTGGAAATAGCCTTTTCAGCTTCATCGAACAGAGGTGTTCGCACCATAGCCGCGCTAATCACATTGGAACGGATTTTTTGAGGGGCGTATTCCAAAGCGATGGTTTTGCTAAAACTATTGAGGGCCGCTTTACTTCCGGAGTACAAAGCACCCCCTTTATGAGGGAATTTGCTCGAAATGGACGACATAAAAACCAACGATGCTCCAGCGTTTATTTTTTTTGCTCTAAACAATTTACTGGTCAGCACTACGGGGCCATAATAGTTCGCACCGTACATTTCGTCAATTTGTTTTGCTCCAATGAATTTGATTGGAAAGGGCCGAACAATGCCACTGCTGTGAACAACACCATCCAGATGATCTATTTGATCTATCAAGTTTTTGATATCTTCTTCGTTGGTAAGGTCGGCCAATACATAACCATGGTTCGAACCTTCTAAACTATTGAAAGTGGCTTTAAGGCGTTCTTCGTTTCGAGCAGTAATAATTACCCGTGCTCCGGATTTTGAAATCATTCGAGCGGCTTCAGCCCCAATGCCTGAGGAAGCACCGGTTACTAAAATGGTTTTATGTGCTAATGAAAATGGATTCACAATTCAATAAGTTCCGGACATGCAATACAATCTAATTCGATCGATGATACCCCCCAGGAAAGGCCTACACCAAATCCTGTCATTAATAAATTCAACGATTTTGATTGAAGCTCTTCTCGAAGTTCGGTCACCAAAGTTAAGGGAATTGATGCTGAACTGGTATTTCCAAATTTTTTCATGGAGTACGGAACTTTTGCTTCTTCGAATTTAACCTTTTTTCGGATGGTTTCATTCATAAGTTTATTTGCCTGATGCATCAGAAAATAATCGTAATCTTCTGTGTTGCTTTGCGTGTCCTCCATGAAATTTTTGAGCGCTTGTGGAACCTCTCTAATGGAAAAGTTAAATACTTCCAGCCCATTTAACGCAAGGTTATAATCGGCCCTCACAATCCCTTTGTCAATCTCTTTTTTATCGAAAGAAGCTCTTGATGCTCTGTTTCGAATACCTCCGTGTGGAATAATGATCGCCTCAAATCCTGATCCGTCGCTCTGTAAGTTGAAGGTCATTGGTTTTGCTGCTTCACTAAACTCCAAGGCCGTAACAGTTCCGGCATCTCCAAAGAGCGGATAAGTGCTTTTATCTTCATAAGAGCAGGTGGCGGTCGAAACGTCACCCACCATTAAAAGTGCTTTTTTCAATCCAGTAGCGGAAAGAATACTGCTTAAAACGGATAGACCATAAACGTACCCTGAACATCCCAAACCAATATCAAAAGCCAGACAGGATTTGGATAATCCAAGTCGGTCTTGCAAAATAATGGCGGTTGCGGGTAGATAATAATCGGACGACTGAGAAACGAAAACCAGTGCCGAAACTTCCTCCGGTTGCCAATTTAAATCGGACATTAATTTTTGGGCTGCCACAAAACATAAGTCGGAAGTGGTCGTTCCAATGGGTGCTCGTCGGCGCTCTTCAACACCTGTGGTTTTTACCAATAATTTTTTTTCACTATCCGTCAACAAGTCATAATCCCAATTGGACTCAATTTGGGAGGGGACCGCTGCTGCGATTCCTTTAATAGCGACCTTATTGACAGTGAAAAAAGCCATTATGCAACGCGTTGAGCTACGATGTCGTAAAGTTCAGAAACTGTTTCAATCGACGACAGGTCGTCACCAGTAATCGTGACATCATAATCAGTGTCTATTAAGGCAATAATAATTAGAGCATGCATGGAACTCCATTCATCCAAATCCCTAAAGTTGGTATCAGGTTTCAAGGTGCCGGGCTCTAATTCGTCGAATTCGGCTTCCAATTTTTCAATAAATTCTGAAATATTCATAGTCTTTTTAAAGTGTGATTAAAGTTGCGCCCCAGGAATATCCTATTCCAAATCCTGCGACGATAATTTTTTGGCCGGGTTGAAAGGCTTTTTTTTCATTTGTAAGCACCGTTGCTATTGGAATGGATGAGGAAACTGTATTTCCGGTATGTTCGATACAATTTACAAACTTTTCAGCTGGGATTTTCATTCGCTTCCGAAGAAACTCGAGCATGGTTCCATTTGCTTGGTGTAAGATATAAAAATCAATATCCTCTTTCGAGAGATTGTGTTTTTCTAAAATTTGTGCAATCAATTTTGGCACTTTTCTGAAGGCGAAAAGGAAGATTTTTGGGCTGCTCATGGTCAATCGGCCTCCCAATAATTTCGATGGAATATGCTCATGCTGTTTAAGCCATTCCACATCTGCTGCATTCTGTGTTCCAGATCGAGCAACAAATAAACTCTTTTCTCCTTCCCCATCGGTTCCAAATATGAAATTCCCAATCGATCCATTAAATCCATTTGGGATTTTATCAGCGCTTATTAATGTAGCTGCGGCGCCATCGCTAAAGATGGCTCTCAACTCAGAATCCAAAGGATGG
>JAHEMY010000195.1:1689-2688 GCA_024643425.1 Flavobacteriaceae bacterium | reverse complement strand
ATAATATAATTTTTCTTCTGTAATACATTTTGTAAAAGTAATCTTTTTTAACTAATCATGTCACCATTAGGAACTTCTTCAGCATCAGGATTAATGAAAACCAATTTCCCTTGGGCGTTGGTTGCCATTAAAATCATTCCTTGACTTTCAACACCACGCAAAGCTCTTGGTGCTAAATTAACTAAAACAGAAACACGTTTCCCAATAATATCTTCGGGTTTGAAGCTTTCTGCAATTCCCGAAACAATTGTGCGAACATCTATTCCAGTATCTACTTTTAAAACCAAAAGTTTATTTGCTTTTGGCATTTTCTCCGCTTCTAGAATGGTTCCTACACGGATATCCATTTTGGCAAAATCCTCAAACTGAATGGTGTCTTTTTGTGGTTCAGTCATTGCGAGGGACGAAGCAGTCTCTTCCTTGTTAGCGGTTTTTGTAGCTTCCAATTTGTCTATTTGTTTTTGAATTTCTTCGTCTTCTATTTTTGCAAACAATAATTCGGCTTGTCCTATTTGATGTCCAGCTACTAATAAATCAGATGTTTCAGAAATAGTATCCCAGTTCATCTCGACTGCGCTCGATGTGACATTAAGTATGTTTTTCAATTTTTGAGAGGTAAAAGGCAAGAACGGTTCACAAAGCGTACTCAAAGCTGCCGCAATTTGCAATGCCACATACATTTGCGTTTGTACACGTTCTGGATTTTCTTTCACCATTTTCCATGGCTCCTCGTCTGCTAAATATTTATTTCCAAGTCGGGCCACATTCATCAATTCGCTCAAAGCTTCTCTGAAACGGTAACGTTCAACAGAACTCGAAATCACTGCTGGATAGGCTTTTAATTCCGCCAAGGTTTGTTCATCAACTTCTGTGAAATCATTGGGTGTAGGAACAATTCCATTGTAATATTTATTGGTTAATACTACTACACGGTTAATGAAGTTTCCAAAAATAGCTACCAATTCATTATTATTTCTTGCTTGAAAATCTTTCCAAGTA
>JAHEMY010000195.1:0-1679 GCA_024643425.1 Flavobacteriaceae bacterium | reverse complement strand
CTAAATATTTATTTCCAAGTCGGGCCACATTCATCAATTCGCTCAAAGCTTCTCTGAAACGGTAACGTTCAACAGAACTCGAAATCACTGCTGGATAGGCTTTTAATTCCGCCAAAGTTTGCAAATCTACTTCCGTAAACTCGGTCATTCCCCCTTCGGGGGTTAGGGGGATAGGTGTTGGAACAATTCCATTGTAATACTTATTGGTCAACACCACCACACGGTTAATGAAGTTTCCAAAAATAGCTACCAATTCATTATTATTTCTTGCTTGAAAATCTTTCCAAGTAAAGTCGTTGTCTTTGGTTTCTGGAGCGTTGGATGTTAATGCATAACGCAAAACATCTTGTTGACCTGGAAATTCTTCCAAATATTCGTGCAACCAAACCGCCCAGTTTTTAGAAGTCGATAATTTATTTCCTTCTAAGTTCAAAAATTCATTTGCAGGTACATTGTCTGGCAAAATATAACTTCCTTCTGCTTTTAACATTGCAGGGAAAATTACACAGTGAAAAACAATATTGTCTTTCCCAATGAAGTGAACCAACTTCGTATCTTGATCTTTCCAATACGGTTCCCAATCTTTTCCTTCGCGAGCTGCCCATTCTTTGGAGGACGAAATGTATCCGATAGGTGCATCAAACCAAACATATAATTTTTTTCCTTCGGCACCTTCAACTGGAACATCAATTCCCCAATCCAAGTCACGGGTTACCGCACGAGGTTCTAGTCCGCCATCAATCCAAGATTTTACTTGGCCGTAAACATTGGGTTTCCAGTCGTTTTTATGACCAACCAGTATCCATTCTTTCAAGAAATCCTCATACCTATCCAATGGTAAAAACCAGTGTTTTGTCGATTTCATGATAGGTGTTTCGCCTGTGATTGTCGATTTTGGATTGATTAAATCCGTAGCGTTTAAAGTAGAACCACATTTTTCACATTGGTCACCATATGCTTCTTCGTTACCACATCTTGGGCAAGTTCCCGTTACAAAACGGTCTGCTAAGAATTGATCCGCTTTAGCGTCGTATAATTGTTCGGTAACTTCTTCAATAAAATCACCTTGGTTGTATAATTTCTTAAAGAATTCCGAAGCTGTATCATGATGAATTTTAGCCGAAGTTCTAGAGTAATTATCAAAAGAAACCCCAAAATCCGAGAATGATTTGCGGATAATCCCATCGTATTTGTTAATAACTTCTTGAGGAGTAATGTCTTCTTTTTTAGCTTTCATCGAGATAGCCACACCGTGCTCATCGCTTCCACATACAAACAAAACGTCTTTGTTATGCGCTCTCAAATAACGAGAATAAATATCAGCAGGAACGTAAACACCCGCCAAATGCCCAATGTGTATTGGCCCGTTAGTGTATGGTAAGGCAGCAGTAATGGTATATCTTTTCGGATTCTGTATCATTTTTCTATTTTATTGGGTGCAAAAATAAGATTTTTTATCGTAGGGACAAGTCGCGACTTGTCCGTACTAGTGTGAAAATTTGTTTTGTGATTTTGATTAGAAGTTTTTTTTAGTTTCCAGCGCTTCGGGACGCTGTATCTTTTCTTGCCAAAAAAAGGCAAGGAACGGATGCTACTTCTATTGGGGCTTGGGATTTTGGGAATCTAAACCTATTTCGTTTACAAGTATTCGCTATATTTGATAATCATTTATAAACTAA
>JAHEMY010000084.1 GCA_024643425.1 Flavobacteriaceae bacterium | reverse complement strand
TTTATTTTCCGAAAGTAAACTTCGACGAATTTTACTAAAGAACTTAATCATTGGGAAGGATTATTTTGTCAAATTGTGATGCATTAAAAAGTTATATTTTCAGGATCTGAAAGTTCAATAATTTGCTCGATGCAACTTCTAACGAGATCCAATTCACCTGCCGAACTATTTACAATGTCATCAAGATCGATATACCGGTCCACAACATAATTTTCGTATTCAACAGTCTCTAAGAATCCAAGGTCCAATCGCGGGTCGTTAAAAACTTGCTTATAATTGGAACTATATTTCATGTGTTTTTTTTCAAAGGGCTTCAAATGATTAACATAATTTAATTGAGCCCTTAGCTCTTCTTCTTGATAATCTGCCACTATATCCCTCCAGCTAATAAGTAATTTTCTTAATTTCTCGTTGGTAATAATGTCGAATGAAGAGCTGCTGGATAGTGCGTTTACAACCCCTTCCGAGGGATTAAAGGTATAGATCCAACCCGTATAGGTAGAATAATATCCCAACGAATCTAAATCAATAGTATTCAAATCGATAGGAAATTTGGATATAATCCATTCAGCACTACGATACGCCCTTGTATGAAAATAGACTACCGAGTCTAATTGTGCTCGGTTAAGAATGAATTCGTTATGTAACTCTGTGAGCAGCAACCGTTCTTTATTTTTTGAAATTCTTTCCTGGTTCCAATTATTTACTTGCAGCGCCAAGAGGATTCCAATCATCACCAAAACAATTTCTCCAATGGCATATTTGAAATACCTGGTGGTTTTGTTTTCACTAAGCAGCTGATGACGAATTTTACTAAAGAATTTGATCATATCGAGGTCCCTTTAATTAAAGATAGGATATTTAACAGAATCAAAAAGTAGAAGTGGAGAAAGTCCAACAAGAAATGGCTTAGATTTTTTCTTTTGTTAAATCCTTAATCGTGGGGTAAACTTCCACAGGCCTTTCCGAATTTTCAAGAAAATTTCTAAAATCTTCAGCAAATGCCATTCTACGTTTGCTCCACCATTCTTGTGTGCCTTGATGGTGATAATACCCAATCATGGTATTTAAATGACTTGCCCAAAACTGCTTATCAAGCACTGAGATTTTACGTTGATAATACATATTCTCCCAATGCCTGAAGAGTTGAATGAACATATAATTGGAAGTTCGTTTTTCATCTTCATCTAATACCTCCCAAGATAATACGGCCCTTTCCATTAATTCTCCTAACTCCCTATGCTCAACAAGTTGCCGAAGAAATTCCATATTCGTATTATTCAAAGAATCATAATAATTGGCTTTTACGGCAAGGGTATTTTTCTTTATTTGATAGGCGAGAAAAATAACCGAAAGTATGACTCCGAGACTTGCAATAGTATTTATTATGATTTCAAAGTTCATGATCTTATATTTTATTGGGCACTCAAATCTTTACATTTAATGCAATTAAAATCACCATCCTCACTAAAAGGGTTTTATCATTTATTTTAAGTGTCTTCCCCGTATAATTTTTAATGAAAAAGACTTTTTGACACGCTAATTATAGCCTATTGTGTGGCATCATTGGATGAATTTACCCAATAGGTATAAAACCTATGCGCCAACGCCAATACAACCGTGCCTACAAACAACCCGATGATACCGTGAAGGATCACGCCTCCAATAGCACCTAAAAAAATCACGATCGTTGGGGTCTCCAATCCCTTTGATAATAAAATAGGTTTCAAGAAATTATCCAACAGGGAAACAACAACAATGTATACCGTAAAAATGATAGCTGCTGTGGTGCTGTCTGCTGTGGAAAATGCCAAAGCAATCGCAGGAATTACAGCCAGGGTAACAGGCAGTTGTACAATGGCCGCAACCAACACAAGCATACTAAATAACCCTGCCGCAGGTAAGCCCATCATTTTAAAGCCAATAAAGCTTAACAAGGTTTGAATTAATGCCACCAATAAAATACCTTTTACAACACTTCGTATCGTATTGCGACACATGATTACCAATTTTTCACCTTCATCAATACCCACCAATTTATTGGCTAGCTTCACCACGCCTTGATAGCGACTTTCTGCGTTATACATGAAGACAATCGCTATAATTAGAGAAAGGATCAACATGAGCAGGGTTCCCATAATCCCCAAGAGACTCCCAAATATTCCTTTGCCTTTTTCTAATATAAAATCTTTATGAGCTGCCGCATAAGCTTTTATATCCTTGGAAGCACTTTCCCATTGGGTGTAAATTTTTTCTCCCATTGGCCAATCTTTAACCTTCTCTGTGGGAGGTACAATGTATAGTTCATCATTCTTTATTTGCTGAATGGTTGTGGTAGTGCTTTCTAAAATCGAACTAAAAAGGGAATAGGAGGGAACTGCTAATAATACTACCGTAATAAGGGTAAAAAGAGTTGTCACCAATTTTTTCCGTTTCTCTCCCGCTTTATTCACCATCTTCTCGTAAAAGGGGTAGATGGCAACGCCCAAAATAAGCGCCCAAGTCAATACGCCTACAAAAGGCTTTAAGAGAAATGCTGCCCATAAAATAAGTAATGCTAATAGGACAATCCTAATTAAGGAATGAGTTCTGTCGTTGGTTGTCATAGGAATTAATTTTAATTGTTAGTTTGTATTCTCCCATCCGCCACCTAAAGCTAAATATAATTTAACAATCGATTGCAAATGCAATTTATAACTTTCTGAGGCATTTAATTGTGCGCTGAATAAGGAAGTTTGTAAGTTAATAAACTCCAGGAATGAAGTTACCCCCTCGTTATAGCGTACCCAAGATAAATTGAGTGCTTCTTGAGCGAGGTCTAATTGTTCTTTTCTTATTTCGAATTCCTGAAAGTAGGTATCTATAGCGATTAACGCATCTTCCACTTCTTGAAAGGCCAACAAATACGATTGTTGATACTCAAGAATATTTTGATTGAGTTTTTCTTCCTCAACTTTTATCGAATTATTAATTCGGTCTTTATTAAAAATGGGCCCCACTAAATTACCGGCCAATCGGCTGAATAAGAAACTAGGGTTGGTGAGTTGAGACCCCACGTCCAACGACAAGGTAAAATTTGGATAGCGCAGTGCCTCGGTGGCTCCGATAATGGCTAATTGTGCTTTTAGCTTTCGTTCAGAAACGAGCATCGAGGGCCTACGACGCAGTAAATCGACAGGAACCCCTACAGGGAACTCTGACGGAAATAGTTGTTCCTGTAGGGTTAGTCCGCGAGGAATTGATTTTGGCGTGGAACCTAAAACAGTGCTTAAAGCATTTTCAAGCTGTCCCCTTGACCGCAGTAGTGCTTGTAAAGTAACTTCGGCGTCCTTTTGATTAATAGTAACTTGATTTACATCCACTTTAGAAATAAAGCCACCATTATATCGAGCTTCAATCACCTTTCTAAATTCGTTTAACGAATTAATCATGCCCTCGGCAACGATAATCTTGTTATCTACGTCTCGTATCGTAAAATAGATGGTCGCTATTTGTGCAACAAGGGCGGCTTGCACTTGATTCTGTGCCATTTCTGTAGCTAAATAAGCCTGCAGCGCAGCTTCATTCTGATTCTGAATTCGCCCCCATAGATCTAAAGTATAGGAAACATTTGCAGCGGCAATCGCATTTTGTGTGGTATTGGAAGCCAGTGAATTTTTTGAAATTTCTCCCGACAAGCCATAATTTATACTCGGGTATAATTGCGTTCGGGCAATTTCCAATTGAAGCTGTGACTGCTTGAGTAAACTAGCCGTATTCTTTAATGCAAGGTTGTTATCGATCCCTTCTCTAATTAACGAAACCAGGGTGGTATCATTAAAGATATTCCACCAAGAAATACTTCCAAAACTAAGGGTGTCGGCAGCTGTTTTATTTCGATAATTAGAAGCTTCCGGTATTTCTGGAGCTTCATATTCCTTATGAATTCCGCAAGACCAAAATCCTAAAAGTACGATTCCTAAGAAGCAATATTTCAAATGCTTACTGTTCATTTAAAACGATCGGGTTATTGAAGGCATTAACTACTTTAAAGGCAAGAATCACATAAATTACGGCAATGCCAATTTGCAATATGCGCAACCAAATTTCATTTCCCGCTTCATTGGTTGAAGTTGAAATTACTCCCATAATCACAAAAAAAGTATTAAAACTTATTTTAAAAATGGGTGCCGTTTTCTTACCTGAATACAACATACTTATAAAATAAAAAGCAGCGCTTACTATGATGAATATATACAAAACGTAACTAGGAGCTACCACCAACATATTGTAGGCTACAATCGCTGCGAGCCCACCTATGGCATTGGCCATAATAAGAGCGGTACCTTTTTTGGATTGATAGATGAAAGGATCGAAGCTTAGTATCACTGCAAACACCAAGATTAAGACAGCAGAAAGAGCGCTGTACAAATAGAATATAAATACCATAGGCAACAAGACCAACAGGCCGTTTAACGCCATTTTGTCTAGATTAAAAGTGCTTTTGGAAATAGGTTTGTCTTGACTTATGATAAGTTTTTCAGGATCGGTAAGGGGAAAAATAAAAAAGGCAAGACGAATAACTACCAATGCGATTACAAGGTTCATAAGAAGTGCCATTAATACAATACTTCCCAGCATGTTGGCTTTCAAACTAACAAAGGGAATTAATATGGCAAGCATTAAAAACAACATCCTTACTGCCTCAGGTAATTTTACATAACGGAATGACCAATAAACAATGAGTCCCAAAATCGGAATCAAAACAAGCGGGAAGTCGATTAAATAATCACCTACTAGTACCCCAAAGTACCCTAGAGCCAAAAGTCCGAGAACAATTCCCAGTTCTTTTTTAAGGCCTAAAGGTTTTTTATTGGGCTCTAAGAACATAAGTGTGAAGATGGCGGTGATATGCGGAATCATATAACCAAGTGTTGTAGCTAATACCAAAGCAAAGGTCACTCCGAAAATACAACGTAGGATGGGTGTGGCCTCTTTTAAACCCCAATAAAATTGCTTTAGACTATCGAACATAAGACAATTTGGACATGATGGTTATACGTGCACTTGCCAAAAAATTGAGCAACCAATTGTTTCCGGTATAAACAACAATTTCGGCCTGACTCCCTTGCCTTAATTGTTGCATGATCTCAGGGTTTTCCATTTTTATAATTACCGGAAAGCGCTGCGGATCTCTCAACCAGCCTTGTGCAGTAGTAATTCGCGGTAAGTCTCCTGCGTTGGTTTGATCGGTACTAACGCCATAAGCGATACTTTCCACTTTTCCTTGGTACACTTTTCCCGGTTTAATATCAAAAATCACATCAACCTCATTTCCTATGTTAATGTTGGAAAGGTTGTTTTCTTTTAGATTCGCCTGTATCCACAAGGCATTGTTAGAAACTAGGGAAACCATGGCTCTTCCTGCTCCGGCAAAATATCCTACTTCTACATTAAAACTTTCGATAACTCCATCAGAGGGAGCGACAATTATAGTATGGGCTAATTCCCATTCTGCTTTTTCTAACTGATTTACAACGGCTTTTGCATCTGGGTTGTTCGCATCGGTCGGACCCAAGGCCGCAAGCTCTTTTTCAACACCCGCTTGCGCTGCCGAAACTTCTTCTATGGCATTTAAATACGACGCTTCAGACCGCTCCTCATCGCGCTGAGAAAGAGCTCCTTCATTTTGTGCGATCACGCGTTGGGTGCGCTCCCAATTTTTAGTGGATCGGTCCAAGTTAACTTTTGCCTTGCTCAATCTTGCCGTCGCAGCTTTTATGGACGAAACCCCCGCATTAATGGATTGCGATACTTTTTCTAAGTTGGTCTCGGCAATTGCTACGGCAATTTCGTAGGGCTTTCTGTCGATGATAAATAAAGTATCACCTTTTTTTACTTCAGAATGCAGCTCCACATTTACTTGAGTAACATATCCATTAACCATGGGGGCTACGGAAAGCACAAGACCTTTTACTCTCGCTTGATCGGTATTCGGTGTAATGCGATCGGAAGCGATGTACCAAATAAATAGTAAACCAGTAAGAATAAGGATGATGTAACTTAACTTTTTCACCGACCGGTTCTTCTTATTTTTTGATTTAGTCATGAGGAAGCATTTATTTTCTTAAAGATACTTTGAACTAAGGAATACATCATGGCTGTGGACCAGCCAATAAGCATAATACCATTGATAGCCTCTAATCCGGATAGCAAACGCCAATCCGAACTTAAGGATATATCCCCATAGCCTAGTGTGGTGAAAGTGACCAGCGAGAAATATACCGATTCAGAAAAGCTTGAAAACTGCCCCCCGGTTTCAGGAATTACATAGTAAAAACTAGCCCATACAAGAGACTGCACAGTGTGAATTAAGGTAAATAAGATAATAGAGAACAACAAAACCCTAAGAATCTTGGTATTTGTAATTCCTTGTTCTTTTTTTCTTGTGTGAGCGATTTTTCGGAGCCAAAATAAACTGGCCAATCCTTGAATCAGCAGGTTTATTGCGATAATGACCGTTCCAATCAATATTATTTTTAGCATCATAATTTTAGCGCTATCAATCTAACTAGGTATATCCTTTTTGATGAAAATGGTAATTGAACTACCTTTTAGGAGCATCCAATATTCAATAAATATAAGTCATTAATTAATTTTACCATCAATCTAGCAGGGCATACTCCTGAATCTCTCCTCTTGTTTGTGTTTTTATCTTTTAAAGGGTTTGAATTTTATCAATTTAGCGAGTATTCCTCGTTGAGTAAAGCAATGAGACCATTTTTTATCCTTTCCATTGTCTAAATTTTTGGATTTGTCGTATAGAGGTGGTGTCAGACTTCAAATCTTCGACCAAAGACGAAATAAATTGTTTGACGATTTTATTTTCGGTGTTTTCCTCTTTCCATGCATTGAGTTGCAGTGCAATCAAAATTCCAACCACCACTAGGATTATTTCACCAAAGGCGTATTTTAGATACCTTCCCGTTTTATTTTCCATAAGTAAGTTTTGTCGAATTTTTCTGAAGAATTTGATCATGGGGAGTTGGCTTAATTTATTAATGCATTACATCGTTAATCTCCACCCAATACCCATCGGGGTCCACTAAATAAATTTGTCTTGCTCCATCAGGTCTTTTCTCGATTTTTTTGTACTCACCATTGAAATTAGAGAATTTAATACCCTCTTTATTTAGGAAGTTTAAATAGCCATCAAAATCCTTGATGGAAAAAGCAATATGCAAAACTTTATTCACTTTTACCTCACCATATTCATTAACCTGAGCAATATGGAGTTGTTGATTCTTTCCGGTTTCAAAAAATCGAATCATCTTATTTTCCGGCCAGGGCGTTCCTACCTCTTTTAGATGTATGATGTTTTTATAGAAATCTGCGCTCTGTTCTATATTTTTTACTTGAATGGTTGAATGGTCATGTTCTACTTGAAAAGATTGAGCATTGCTATAAAAACCACTTAAAACGAAACAGGTCATTAAAATTATATTTTTCATACTATTGGAGTTATGTTCATTTACTTTTCTTAATCATAGTTTTTATTTAACTATTTTAATGGTCCGTCCCGAGTACATGAGAGCTATCTTCACCAAATATCCAGAGGATATTTGATTTTGCAAATGCAAAATTTTGTTTCGATAATGATAGAATATTATCAAGACCTATGCGCTTAAATAAAGATATGATTTTTAATGGAATAGGGAAGAGGAATTCACCTATTCAAACATCCCTTGAAATACCTAAGATGGGAAGCTTGGGAAGTCGATGTTCTAAGTTAACCGATGGATTTTCCGAAATACTTTTTCCGCAACCAAAAAGAAACGCGCACCAATAAAATTAAGGCAGGTACTTCCACCAAGGGCCCAATTACACCGGCAAAAGCCTGTCCCGAATTCAATCCAAAAACGGCAATGGCAACCGCGATGGCCAATTCAAAATTATTTCCGGCCGCAGTAAAGGCAACCGAGGCTGTTTTGTCGTAGGCTGCTCCAGAGGCTTTTGTGACAAAAAAACCAATGATAAACATCAAGGTAAAATAGATGAGCAACGGAACCGCAATAATGAGCACGTCCATTGGAATTTCAACGATCAATTCTCCCTTCAGCGAGAACATCACTACAATGGTGAATAAGAGCGCCATTAAGGTCATGGGTGAAATCGTGGGAATGAACTTGTTGGTGTACCAGGCTTCGCCCTTTAGCTTCACTAAAAGAAGTCGGCTCAATATTCCCATAACAAATGGAATACCCAAATAAATGGCCACACTTTCTGCAATGGTCGCGATGGAAATATCTACAATGGCGCCTTCAAATCCAAAATAGGGAGGAAGAACCGTGATAAATACCCAAGCGTAAAAGCTATAGGCAAACACTTGGAAGATACTGTTTAAGGCAACCAAGCCTGCTCCGTATTCGCTGCTTCCCTCTGCGAGGTCGTTCCATACCAAAACCATCGCAATGCAGCGTGCTAAGCCTATTAAGATAAGTCCAACCATATATTCAGGATAATCCCGTAAAAAAGTAATGGCTAAGACAAACATTAAAACCGGTCCAATGATCCAATTTAGCAGCAGCGATATCGAAAGGATTTTGGTGTTTTTGAATACTTTTGGCAACAAGGAGTAATTCACTTTAGCCAATGGAGGATACATCATTAGGATCAAACCAATGGCAATTGGAATGTTGGTGGTGCCGCTGCTAAATGAATTTATCAACGTTGGAATGCTCGGAGCAAAATAACCAAGCCCAACGCCAATAACCATGGCTACAAAGATCCACAAGGTTAAATTACGATCAAGAAAACTTAATTTTTTAGCAGCCATTTCTTGGGAGTTAATTTGAGTGAAAAGGTAAAATAATTCGATTGCAATTTGCAAACTTCATTCATGGTATTTTTTACCCTAGAGAATACCAAATTGAATCCTTTCCAGTTTATATAAGTGATTGATTTAAAAAAATAATAATTCGCTATTCATCTATTTCTAAAAAGTCAAAACATGAGCCCATTTTAAAATGAACATGGTAATGGCTGTAAATCCTAGTGCGTAAAAGACTGCAGCTTGCCAATAAGATAATCTGTTTGGCCAATGTTTCCACATTTTTATCCCATATTTTTTTTTGGAATAACCACTGGTTAGTGCCCAAAAAAGAAAAATGAAGACTAAGAAAATCATTACTGCGATTAAAAATATCCACGTTTTTTCCATCTATTACTCTTTAAAATTATTTTTTATTCCGAATTCTCTTACCGTACGTAAGTTGTCTCCAAATCCATTCCATTGGCCCAAATTTGTAGTTTTTCAACCAAAATTTACTAAATACAACTTGAAAGCCAAAAATAATTACAGCAACTACCATAATTAAGGTGTAGCCAAGTTGACAATACATCCCGAAACCGATGCCATAAAAGATCGCAGTTGCCAAAAAGGTTTGAAGCAAATAATTTGACAGTGCCATTTTACCAATAGGGGCAAACAAATTAAAGAACATTGATTTTTGTTTATAAACAAGCGCAAGAGAAGCGGCATACCCTAAAGCTAAGGGGACCGTCCCAAAAGCATAACTTAAGGTGGTCATAAACGACCAAAATTGGTCATGATCTGAAAAATAGGTAATGCCAGACCTAACTAAACTTATCGGTAACCCAATACAAATGCCCCAGAAGGCGATTTTTTTCAAAAAAGAAGTGTTGTTCAGTAAATGATTATTTAATATTTTTCTGCCGGCCCAAAGACCGATAAGAAAGATGCCAAGTACTTTAAATGCTCTGCCCTCGGTGAGTATGTCTGCAAAACGAATAATAACGTTTCCGATGTTTACTTTAAAAAAGTCTAGAAGATTTTCATTTTTAATATAGGCTTGAAAATCGGTCATCGAAATCCCCTGCCATTGAGATATCGGTAGCCCTAAATATTGATTATACCGAACGTTCAAGTCGTAAAAGTAGGATGGGTAATTCCATCCAACAGCATTAATAATTACCCAATTGGCAATGGGTAATAGGATTAAAATAGCGGCCCATGTTAGTAGTTGTTTATTATTTAAATGAACAAACCATATTAGTGCGAACCCCAGTAATGCATACAATGTAAGGATGTCTCCCATCCAGAGGAAAACCAAATGAAGGAGTCCAATCACAAGAAGCCAGAACATTCTTCGCCTAAAAAAGGGAGCAAAAGGCTTGTTATAACTTAGTAGACTATCGTATTGTATGGCACAACCAATTCCAAATAGTAAGGAGAAAATCGAATAGAATTTGCCA
>JAHEMY010000083.1 GCA_024643425.1 Flavobacteriaceae bacterium | reverse complement strand
GGGAATTTGCCTAGGACTTCAATTACTCTGCAAACACAGTGAAGAAGGAGATACGCAATGCTTAGGCGTCTTCGACCATGAAGTGAAGAAATTTCCAAACACCAACTTGGTGCCTCATATGGGATGGAACCATTCGGCAGCAGTAAAAGGAGTTTTAGGGAAAGGAATAGCCTCCCTGGATAATGTTTATTACGTGCATAGCTATTATGCAGAATTGGGCCCGAGTACCCAAATAGTATGTGATTATATCGAGCCTTTCAGTGCCACTTTAGAAAAAAATAATTTTTATGCGACTCAATTTCACCCGGAAAAATCGGCCGATGTGGGGGCGCGCATCTTACAAAACTTTTTAGCATTATGAGAATTATACCCGCTATCGACATCATTGATGGAAAATGCGTTCGCTTAAGTAAAGGCGATTATAGCACCCAAAAGACGTATAACGAAGATCCTTTAGAGGTTGCACAACAATTTGAGGATTCTGGTATTAAATACTTGCATTTAGTAGATCTGGACGGCGCGAAGTCAAAGAAGATTATTAATTACAAAACCTTGGAACTCCTGGCCTCCAAAACCAATTTACACATCGACTTTGGCGGAGGAATCAAAAGTGATTCGGACATTAAAATTGCTTTTGAATCGGGGGCAAAGCAAATTACGGGAGGCAGTATTGCCGTCGACCAACCAACCGTATTTGAACAGTGGATTCAGACTTACGGAAACGATAAAATAATCTTAGGTGCCGATTGCAAGAACAGGAAGATTGCCACACACGGATGGCTGGAGAAATCCACTTGGGATGTTATTGAGTTTATTCAAGAGTATGCCGAAAAAGGGATTCGCTCGGTAATCTGTACCGATATTGATAAGGACGGCATGCTGCGAGGCCCTTCCTTCGATTTGTACCGTGACATCCTTCGCAATTCTAATGTGAACCTCATCGCAAGTGGGGGCGTTCATAGCATGGATGATTTGATCAAGTTACAGAACATAGGTTGTGAAGGAGCTATTATTGGTAAAGCCATTTACGAGAGAAAAATCACCTTAAAAGAACTAGAAGCCCTATGCTAAAAAAACGCATCATTCCGTGTTTGGATATTAAAAATGGCCGAACGGTGAAAGGAATCAATTTTGTTGGTTTGCGAGACGCGGGTGACCCCGTGGATCTTGCCATTCGCTATATGGAAGAAGGTGCCGATGAGCTCGTATTTCTCGATATTTCGGCAACCGACGAAAAGCGAGCGACCTTAACCTCCCTGGTCGAACGTATTGCTAAAAATGTAAGCATCCCATTTACCGTAGGCGGTGGGATTAATTCAGTTCAAGACGTTTCGGCGATTTTGAAGGCAGGAGCGGATAAAGTCTCTTTAAACAGCAGTGCCGTTAAATCGCCAAAGTTGCTTCAAGAATTAGCCGCCGAGTTTGGGAGTCAGTGTGTTGTCATTGCCATCGACTCTAAAAATTTGGAAGGAGTTGATACGGTATTTGTTCACGGTGGCAAAACACAAACCCCTCTTAAAACCTTAGAATGGGCTGTACAAGCTACCCAATTGGGTGCAGGGGAGATTCTCCTAACCTCCATGGATCGCGATGGAACCAAAAGCGGATTCGATGTGCCCTTATTACAAAAAGTTTGCGAGCGAGTTTCGGTACCGGTAATCGCTTCCGGCGGTGCAGGAAGCATTAATCACTTTACTGAGGTCTTTCAGAAAACCAAGGCAACAGGAGGTTTGGCGGCCTCTATATTTCATTTTGGGGAAATCAGCATCCCTGATCTTAAAAACCAATTAAAAACACAAAACATACCCATACGATGAAACTTGATTTTGAAAAAGGAAACGGATTGATTCCTGCAATTATTCAGCATACGCAAACCCTTCAAGTATTGATGTTGGGCTATATGAATGAAGAAGCGCTAAAGAAAACGCAAGAAACCGGGAAGGTTACTTTTTTTAGCCGCAGTAAGAATCGCTTATGGACTAAAGGAGAAGATTCTAAAAACTACTTATTATTGGATGCTTGGTCGGTGGATTGTGACAACGACACCCTATTAGTGAAAGCAACGCCAACAGGACCCACCTGTCATAAAGGGACCACTAGTTGTTTTAATGAAGAAACGCCCAAAGGGTTTTTATACGAATTAGAGAAAACCATACAAGACCGAATTGATCAAAAAACGGAAGGTTCGTATACGTCGCAACTCTTTGAAAAAGGAATTAATAAAGTAGCGCAAAAAGTGGGTGAAGAGGCCGTAGAACTGGTGATTGAGGCAAAAGATGATAACATGGCCCTATTTCAAAATGAAGCTGCCGATTTATTATACCACTTTTTAATTCTTTTGAAGGCTAAGGAAACTAGTTTGGAATCTATTGAAAATGTTTTAAAGAATAGGAGACATTAGTCAGTTTTTACACCATGGATTTTTTGTAAATTTAAGGTTAAAACTACCCAATGAGCCAGTATCATATCAAAAGCCTGGAAGAGTATTTTCAGGTGTATCACAAGAGTGTTCGTCAGCCCGAAACTTTTTGGGAAGAAATCGCCGAAGAAAATTTCGTTTGGAAAAAGCGCTGGGACAGTGTGTTAGATTGGAATTTCGAAAAACACGAAATCAAATGGTTCGATGGCGCCCAACTCAATATCACGGAAAACTGCTTGGATCGGCATCTCGCTACGCGTGGGAATAAAACGGCCATTATCTTCGAGCCAAACGATCCTTCGGAGCCCAGCGAGCACATTACCTATCGGGAACTTCATCGTCGCGTTTGTCAGTTTGCCAACGTATTAAAGGATCAGGGCATAAAACGAGGCGATCGGGTATGCATTTATTTACCAATGATTCCACAATTGGCCGTAGCAATGTTGGCCTGTGCACGAATTGGAGCTGTTCACAGTGTGGTTTTTGCAGGTTTTTCAGCAAATGCCTTAGCCGAACGAATCAACGATTGTGAATGCAAAATCGTCGTTACAAGTGATGGTTCCTTCCGAGGAAATAAAACCCTAAATCTTAAAGCCATTGTAGATGAAGCGTTGGAAACATGCCCAACTGTTGCATCCGTTTTAGTAGTAAAACGCACCAAAGAGGAAGTGAATATGAAGGAGGAACGGGATTTCTGGTTGTTACCGCTCTTGGATGCTGCTTATAAAGATTGTGATCCTGAAATTATGGGAGCCGAAGACCCCTTATTCATCCTTTACACATCGGGTTCAACGGGTTTGCCCAAAGGAATGCTGCATACGACTGCCGGTTATATGGTGTACACCGCCTATACCTTTAAGAATGTATTTCAGTACCAAGAAAACGACGTGTATTGGTGTACTGCCGATATTGGCTGGATCACAGGACATAGTTATTTAATCTATGGCCCTTTGGCAAATGGAGCAACAACGGTTATGTATGAAGGAATTCCTTCCTATCCCGATTGGAGTCGTTTTTGGCACATCGTTGAAAAACACAAAGTGAGTCAGTTTTATACAGCCCCTACCGCCATTCGAGCCCTGGCAAAAGAGAATATTAGTTTTGTTGAAGAATTTGACCTTTCGAGCCTCAAGGTTTTAGGGTCTGTTGGAGAACCCCTTAATGAAGAGGCCTGGCACTGGTACAACGATATTATTGGCAAAGGAAAACGCCCTATTGTAGATACTTGGTTTCAAACTGAAACAGGTGGAATCATGATATCGCCCATTCCTTTTGTCACACCTACCATTCCCACCTTTGCCACCCTTCCTATTCCCGGAATTCAACCTTGTTTAATGAACGATGAAGGAAATGAAATAAAAGGAAATCCTGCTGAAGGTAGGCTTTGTATAAAATTTCCTTGGCCTTCCATGGCTCGAAGTATTTGGGGAAATCACGAACGCTTCAAAGAAACTTATTTTTCCCTATTTGAAAATAAATATTTCACCGGAGACGGAGCCTTGAGAGACAACACCGGTTATTACCGCATTACAGGAAGGGTGGATGACGTAATTATTGTTTCCGGACATAATTTAGGCACTGCGCCGATAGAGGATGCCATTAACGAGCATCCTGCCGTTGCAGAAAGTGCCGTTGTTGGATTTCCGCATGAAATTAAAGGAAATGCATTGTATGGTTTTGTGATTTTAAAAGAGACCGGGGAAACGCGTGACCATGATAATCTTCGCAAGGAGATCAACCAAATAATCACCGAGCGTATCGGCCCCATTGCCAAATTAGAAAAGATTCAGTTCACTATTGGATTGCCAAAAACACGAAGCGGCAAGATCATGCGCCGAATCTTGAGAAAGATTGCTAATAACGATTCTTCCGATCTCGGGGATATTAGTACGTTATTAAACCCGGAAGTTGTTGAGGAAATTATAGAGCATTCAAAGGTTTGATCAAAACTGCATGTTTAATCCTATTCCTCCATGAGTACCGTCATAAAATGGCACCATGGCAGCCTCTAAAGGATGATTTGATTTCTTAAACCACTTTTGCGTGGTCATGGGATGCAACCAGTAAACCAGCTTGGTATATAACATGCCAATTCCGGCACCCATCATGACGTCGTTAAACCAATGCCGATTGTTATACACTCTAAAAATTCCTGTTCCCGCAGCGACAGTATAACCGGCAATCCCATACCAAATGGAAACATCTTTATATTCCTGCCAAAGAAATTCGGCTCCTACAAAAGCGGTTGCCGTGTGCCCGGAAGGGAAAGAATGGTAGCTGCTCCCATCTGGGCGAAGGACATGAGAATTGTTCTTCACTAAATAGACCGTACCTGCCGTAAGCACCATGGCGCTCGCCAATAAAAAACTGCGCTCTGTGAATCGATGTTTCCCTTCAACACCAATGGCATTCAAGGCGTAAACAGACAAGGCGGGTGTGTACTGACTAAAATCGTCTATGGTTAAGCGTTCGTCAATATGTTCAGTCACCTCTCCCTGAATTTGATCGTTTATATCTTTCAGTGTATGACTTTCCAAACCAATGATGCCTCCTACAATGAGGGCGGAAGGAATAATATAGTTTTTTATTTTAAACTTATTGGAAGGTACAAGGGTATCGTTGGTAGTTTGAGCAAAAGCAGGAGCAGAAATTCCGAAACAAAGACAAATAATAATTATTGAAATTCGAGGCATAAGCGCTACCTGTTTGAATACAAAATTAGTCAAGGCTCGTTAATAAAACTGAAATACACTTAAGTTTCTTTAATGACCTAAATCCTTTATGTTTGTACCGAAATTCTATTTTCGTGAAATCAAGAGTTTATTTCTGTCTATTTGTACTGCTTTTCTCATGCCTTTCTATAAGGGCTCAAGAACAAGCGATTGATTCGTTACCCCAAATAGTATCATTTCCAAATTATTTGACTTTTCGAACCGGGGTTGGAGCAAGTTATAACGATTTTGGCATTGTAAATAACGACTTGGGTTTAAAATATTCAGCCACGCCCAATGCCGATGTACGTACTACATTCTCTTTATTATATCGGTCTTTGGAGATAGCTTTTGGATTTGCGCCAAGTTTTTTAAATACTGAAAAAGAACTAATTGAAAGTAAACTACTCGTATTTAACTTTAGGGCCTATTTAGGCCAATGGATGCAAAGTTTCGACTATTATAGCACGGTAGGTTTTGAGCTTAAGGATACAAACTTTGAGACATCGGAAGACCTCTCGCTTATTTTTGCCGATTTAAATGTGTTAAAAATTGGAGGAACAACCAGTTATGTTTTTAATAAAAACTATTCTTTTCGTGCCATATCCTACCAAAATGAATGGCAACGAAAAAGTTCCGGTAGTTTTATCCCTCGATTGAGTTTCTATTATACCCGCCTTAAAAATGATTCTCCGGAGCGAAATTATTATTACGACATAACCGCAGGACCGAGTTATTTTTATAATTGGGTTATCGCGGAGCGATTTATCGTTTCTGCAGGATTGAAAGCAGGAATGGGGCTCAATATTACTACCATTCAAGGAAGCGAAACTTCAGACAATGGTACGGCATCAGGAATTAACTATAATTTAGGCTCGAGGATATCTCTTGGTTATAATTCACTTAGGTTCTTCACAGGGATAAATGCCAATATCGATTATTTTGTCCATGGCTCTTTAGACAATAGTAAAATTGAAGATCGTCAGAATATGTTTGAATTCTATGTAGGGTATCGCTTTAAAGCTCCCGAAAAGTTTCAAAGATCCGCCCTTTGGGTAAATAAAAAATTTGGCTGGGACTAATTATATCGACTGTATAAAAAAATTTACATTTGCCGAAGACAAGCTTTCGGTTTGAAAAAAGTACCCCTCATAAAAATTATATCGCTTTGGGCATTCCTTGTTTTTACACAAACAATAATAGCTCAAGTAATTACCATAACCGATGAAGACTCGGAACAACCCTTAGACCTTGTAACTTTGATGAGTAAAGACCCAAAGGCTTTTGCAACTACCAATGCCGAAGGTCAAGCAGATATAACGAGTTTTCAGGGTTCTGAAGAAATTGAACTGCGAACATTAGGGTATACCCCCTTGTATTTAAGTTATTCCGAGTTACAATCGGCCGGTTTTAAAGTTGAAATGACCCCCTCCAACTTCAGCATAGAGCAGGTAGTGGTTTCTGCAACGCGTTGGAACCAATCGGCCTCAAAAGTACCTTCCAAGGTTATTTCTATCTCTTCAAATTCTGTCGCACTTCAGAATCCACAAACTGCGGCCGACTTGCTTTCGATTTCCGGAAAGGTATTTATGCAGAAAAGTCAGCAAGGAGGAGGAAGCCCCATGATTCGAGGATTCGCAACGAACCGATTGCTTTACACCGTTGATGGAGTACGCATGAACACAGCGATCTTTCGAGGTGGAAATTTACAGAATGTGATCTCTCTAGACCCCTTTGCCATGGAACGCACAGAAGTGCTTTTTGGCCCCGATGCCGTGATTTATGGAAGCGACGCGATTGGAGGAGTGATGAGTTTTCAAACCCTAGTTCCTGAATTTTCAGTAGATAAAAAGACCTACATCTCCGGAAAGGGAGTAACGCGATACGCCACTGCCAATAATGAAAAAACAGCGCATTTCGATGTGAATGTAGGCTGGAATAAATGGGCTTTTGTTTCAAGTATTTCCTCAAACGACTATGGCGATCTTAAACAGGGTAGTTACGGACCAAATGAATTTTTACGACCCTTTTACGTGAAAAGGCAAGACAGCATGGATGTTGTGGTAACCAATGAAGATCCTAAAGTTCAGGTTCCTTCGGGTTATACCCAGATCAATATGATGCAAAAAGTACGCTTCAAACCAAACAATCAATGGGATTTCCAGTACGGATTTCATTATTCTGAAACCTCAGAGTACAGCAGGTACGACCGACAATTGCGCACCCGAAATGGTTTGCCGCGTTATGGAGAATGGAAGTACGGCCCCCAAATTTGGATGATGAACAACCTCAGCATTGCTCAAAATAAGGAGACCACTCTTTATGATCAGATGGCATTGCGCTTAGCCATTCAGAATTTTAAAGAAAGTAGAATTAGCCGAAACTTCAATGAGGAATTACGTGAAACACGCCTTGAACGAGTTTATGCCTATTCCGGCAATTTAGATTTCACTAAAAAGTTGAGCGATAAGCATACGTTATTCTATGGATTGGAAGTGGTTTATAACGATGTGCGTTCTTCAGGAACCAATACCAATATCGACACCGGAGTAAGCACCATCGGACCTGCTCGCTACCCATATTCGAATTGGGCTTCCTATGCCGCTTACCTTTCAGATCAGTTCGAGCTTAGTGATGAATTCTTACTCCAAGGTGGAATTCGTTATAACTATTTAAAACTGGATGCCGAGTTTGACACTACCTTCTACCCATTCCCTTTTGAAACTGCTGAAATACAAAACGACGCACTCACCGGAAATTTGGGCATGGTCTACCGACCTTCCAGCGATTGGGTGATAAGTGCAAATCTGGCGTCGGCTTTCCGCGCTCCAAATGTGGATGATGTTGGGAAAGTATTCGACTCCGAACCGGGTGCCGTAGTGGTCCCAAATCCCGATTTAGAACCGGAATATGCGTACAACGCCGACATCGGCGTTGCTAAAGTATTCAATAGTGCACTGAAAGTGGATGTTTCTGCCTATTATACTCTTCTGAAAAATGCACTGGTGCGAAGAGATTATAAGCTTAACGGACAGGACAGTATTGTATACGATGGGGAACTAAGCCAAGTACAAGCCATTCAAAATGCTGCCGAAGCCAAAGTCTATGGAATTCAAGCAGGAATCGAAGTCAAGCTTCCGGCCGGTTTTAGCTTTTCGTCCGATTTCAATTATCAAAAAGGTGAAGAAGAATTGGACGATGGCACTACAAGTCCATCCCGACATGCTGCCCCTTGGTTCGGTGTTTCTCGTTTAATGTTTAAAACTCAAAAGTTACATATGATGCTCTATGTGGATTATAGCGGCGAAGTGCGTTTTGAAGATCTTGCTGAAGAAGAAAAAGGGAAAACTGAAATTTATGCCATCAACGACGATGGCGATCCTTATGCTCCGGGATGGTACACCCTTAACTTCAAAGCCAATTACCGAGTAACCGATAAAATTTCAGTAAACGGTGGTCTTGAGAATATTACAGATCGAAGGTATCGACCCTATAGCTCGGGAATTTCAGGTGCCGGCCGAAATTTAATTCTTTCTCTTCGATTCCAATTTTAAACTTATAAAAACCTGTCCTCGATAAGGCGGGTTTTTTGTTTTTAGTTATCTTTCACTTCATGAAAGAATTTACCCTCTACCACAAAATCACCTTTCTTTTAGGACCCTTGCTGTGCTTTGTTTTTATGCTGTGGCCAAACACCATCATTAGCCCGGAATTAGACCCTGTCGTGGCCATCGCCCTATGGATGATCCTATGGTGGATTGGAGAATCGGTTTCTCTGTCGGTTACTGCATTGCTCCCCGTGGTTTTATTCCCTCTTTTCGACGTGATGAGCATAGGTGAAGTCACCGTGAATTACGCCAATCCCATTGTCTTTTTATTCTTGGGAGGGTTTATCATTGCGTTGGCCCTGGAAAAAGTAAAGCTACATAAACGCATTGCACTTACCATTCTCACTTTAACGGGAACTCATGCCAATGGGATTGTCTTTGGATTTATGATTGCCACGGCCCTTATGAGTATGTGGATCTCAAATACCGCGAGTACCGTAGTGATGCTTCCCATTGCCCTGTCTGTTATTTCATTGCTTATCAACGACGAAGACGGATTTACCAAAAAAGATCGAAATTTTGCGCTTTCCATTATGTTGGGTATTGCTGCGGCGGCCAACATTGGCGGGATGGCAACACTTATAGGAACGCCGCCCAACAGTGTGATGCTTGCCTTTATAAACGATCAATACCAAATAGACATCGGTTTTTTCCAATGGATGAAATTTGGGGTTCCCTTTTCTATTGTGATGTTGCTTTTGGCCTATTGGGTTATTGTTAAAGTTTTTTATCCGAATGGACTCGGGAATATTCAATCCTCTGAAAGTATTATTAAGAATGAACTGAAAGCATTAGGGCCACTTTCTCGGGGCGAAAAAGCAGTTTTAATTATTTTCCTACTCACTGCTTTAGCTTGGGTTTTTCGTAGCATGTTGAACCAATGGTTCCCCGGTTTAGACCTCAACGATTCCATCATTAGTATGGTGGGTGCCTTACTTATGTTTACGGTTCCTCTCAATTTTAAAAAGGGATCATTTCCAATCGACTGGGAAGATACTTCTCGACTTCCTTGGGGAATCCTCATCCTTTTTGGCGGAGGATTGGCCTTGGCGGCTGCCCTTACTCAAGCAGGGTTTATAGAACTCATTAAAAATTTTATCACAGAACAAGGAGGTTTAAGCCTTTGGATGGTTACTGCGATTTTGGTGTTTATGGTATTATTCATGACTGAACTAATGAGCAATGTGGCATTGGTGACCATCTTACTTCCCGTGGTGGCCGGAATCGCTTCTGGGCTCGATGCTTCGCTGTTACCGATGGTAATTCCTGTAACTCTTGCTGCCAGTTGTGCCTTTATGTTGCCAATGGCGACGCCACCCAATGCGATCGTTTTTGCGAGTGGTTATATCAAGGTCCATCAAATGGCGAGAACCGGTATTGTTTTAAATCTTATTTCAATTATTGTGCTCATGATTTTTGCATATTTCTTAATTCCTCTTATATTCTAGGAACCCTTTTCAAAGTCATTTTTAACCCCTACGAATAATTACGCTAAGCATAGCTGTAATATGCTCGTTATCACAATAAATAAGTACCTTTAAGTTTCTAAATT
>JAHEMY010000082.1:2655-10304 GCA_024643425.1 Flavobacteriaceae bacterium | reverse complement strand
TTATTGGCGCGGTACTACTGATCGCAGCGAATATCACACCGTTATGGGGAGAGACATCCGTTTTCGGCATTGTATGTATCGCTTTGGCGGGAATTATAGGGATTGGTATGCTACGTGATATTAGCAAAGGAGATTACGATCGGAAAATGCAATGACAAAAAAAAAAGCACAATTAAAAATTGTGCTTTATTCATGGTTGAGTACTAGGCTTCTTGGAAAGCCTTTTTTAAATGACTAAAGGCTTCAGAAATTTCATCTTGAAAATGGTCCCAACCTTCTTTCTTGGCATACTTAGGCGTTAATTCATCGATAAATTCATTGAATTGTTTTTTCCCCTTTTCAAAGGAGGTTTTCGCCTCAGCTTTACCTTCATCAAACTTTTCTTCCAAAATTTCCAATTGAACTTTAAACATTTCAATTTCAATTAAAAGAATTGCATAGAGTCGTCTTAATTTTTCGTTAGTTTTCACTTTAACCTCTATTTGATGAAGTAGTGAAAGTAGATTTTTCTTTTGCTCTTTGAAGACTTCAATAGATTCGGCTTTCCCAAGGGCTAATTGTACTCGAAGTTCATCTAATTTAGCATGAAAATCTTCCATTTTTTCTTTTCCGGAAGCCACTTTCATTTTGCTTTCGTGAATAAAAAGATTCAATTTCTTTTTAGATTCTTCGTAGGTGTCTTTTGCTTCTGCCTTTCCTAAAGCAGCTTTAACTTGAAACTCCTCCATTTCAACGGCTGCCTTTCTAAGTGCATCAACCACTTTGTCCATTAAGTGAGAATTTTCATTGTTTTTCATGATACATAAATTAAAAATGCCTCCTAAATTTCGAGAATGAAATAGAGAAAAACTATGAGAATTGTCATATATCTCACAATTATATGTGTTGAATGAAAAGATATTTTGAAGATAATTTTACAATAAAATCTACTTCAATAAAAGCAACTGTGAAGATAAAATCATACCTAGTTTTTTGAAAACGAAGCCAACTCACTTGCCAAGGCAAACAAGAAAAATTCTCTAAGTTGATTATCGGTCATATCAGCCGGCAACTTTGTATCTAAATACATAGCGGCTACATTTGTTCCTTCTACTTTACCCCCAACGGACACCAAATATTGCCCTCCTTGATATGCCACTTGTCGATAATCATACTTTTCGATGTGTTTCTTCATTTCATCAACTTCATTCGTGTCCGGGAAGTCGGCCATTCTGCTTTTAGTAGGGTACTGACCATGCATTTCGATAATAAATTGATTTAAGGTTTCTTGCGCCTCCGGAAAAGAATTTGTGTTGATTGGTACAAACGCAAAGATTAACTCATCACCTTGAACCATGAAAAATCCATCTTGATAAACAACGTTATACCCTGTAGGAATTGCAAAAGTGGCTCCTGTACTATAATCCTCATATACTTCGAAAGTATCATTAATAAAAACATACCCATTGTCAATCAAAGTTTGAACCGTCTGGATATCCTCATCGTCCATGGTCATTGCGATATCCTCTAAACTTGCTTGCCAAGTCCTATGCACTTCTTTTCCGGAATCTGAGCTAATTGTAGCAACTTCATTGGCTTGTGCCATGTATTGCTCTATCTCTTCCTCTGTGGCTTCATCGGGGACAATGGTCTTGCTGCTAAACAACTCCGCTTGCGCAGATTTTGGCATAGAGGTAGATTCAGTGGAATTATAAAGTTCCTGAAGATAGGACTTCGATCGTATGGCAAAATTAATTCCTGCAACGCCTTCTTTTAGTCCTCCTTCCGCAACTCCAATAACTTGATTATCCTTATTTAATATTGGTGCCCCTGAATGTCCTGGCTGAATGGTTGTTCCGACTTTGAAAATCTCAACATTTAAGCTGGGGTATTTTTGCTTTTTAAGAACTGTTGCCGTATTACTTCCGGCCAAAATAGAATTTAAGGTAGGCCTGCTTTCTGTCCCAAAATTAAAATTTAATGGTTTCCCTTGAATCATATAGATATTGTGCGGATAACCCCATATTTGAAAGGTTGTCATTGAATTAGCGTCTGCATCGGCCTCCTTGAGTGGTTTTAGGCCAATATCTTTTCGCAATTTCAAAAGAGCCAAATCTGCCTTTTTATAAACCTTATAGATATCTGCTACGGTTTCTTTTTCTTTATTTGGAGGTATAGACACCTTAATATTGCTCATACCCGCCACGGCATGCAGTGAGGTAACCACATACATTTTATCTTTCCAACACCAACCAGTAGCATTGTAAACCGCTTTTTTTCCACCAACCACTTTTTCTTCCGTTGTGATTTTCACGATGGATGATTTACCGGCAGTGCCATCGGCAATCTGAGCCATCGAAATGTTTACGGTAAATGCAACAAAAAATAGGAGCATTACACCCTTCAATAGGTTTTTCATAATTATTGGTTTAGTGTGCAAAACAATTTTCGAGTCTTTGAGATAAGGTCTTTTTGTTTGTTGTTGTCCAGTTCCCCTATGATGACTGCCAATTCTTTCAGATATTCATCATCCCAATCCATCATGTTCTCAGGTAGTTTACAATACATATCACTATCCTCTGTTTCTAAAACCATACGCTGTAATAGGTCTATAAAGATCATATGCTTGTTTTCTGGTAAATCAGTTGCTACTGTGGCGAGTAACTTATCAAGATCAGGATTTTCAAATTTTCCTAACTCTTCCATTGCATACTTAATTTTTCCACCGAATAGAGTAGTATCCATTACTGCAGCTAGTTCCAAGGTTTGTTCCGAATTAAAGAGTACTGCCTGTGTTCCCTTCTGCACCTCTCCCGTTAAAACGGTGGCAGAACCCGTTTTAGGATCTATACTAAGTAATTCGTAAGCCACATATCTTTTCGCGACCTCTGGATCATAACCCGCTTTTTCCCATTTATCAATTCGTTCCGAAATGGTGGGACCTATCTTGCTGTGCGTTCGTACATTCATTCCAAAAAAAATACCGGCGATTACTGCAAAACCAAAAGCACCCACTTTAATATTTTTTGCAATATCTGAGGCTTGATTGTCTTCGCTATTTCCAATTTTATTTTCCAACCCCAGCACTGCACCCAATAGGCCGGTGAGCGCACCCATTACGGTAAGTACAACAGGAGAAACTGAAAGTCCCATGATTATTCCCAAGAGTAAACCAATTCCAACCCCGGCAAATATGCCCGAAAGAATCAGTCGAAATCCGTTAGAATTTGACATACACAAAAATTTTTATTGATAATATTTCGTTTAAAAACCCCAAAATCAAACTTGAAGATACAATTAAAACTAATACCATCAACTTTTTACGAGCGAATCCAATACCCGGATCGAAGAACCTTTTCTAAGTAAAATTTAGAAATTAATTTCGATTTAGGTAAATTTAAAAGAAAATTGAATTATGGAATCAGCTACCCGTTTCGACCATGCACTACTTAGGTTATATCAGGCTTTTAACAATGGAAACCTGCATCCGGAAGATGCTTGTCGCTGTGCAGTGGGTTCGATATTAAAAGGAAAAGACTTTTGGAAAAACTTCAGCGACGATCATGGAAGTACGCAACTTAATTACGTTGGTCAAATTCATGAAACCTTCGGAAGAACCTTTGAAGGATATCGCCCTTCAGAATTGCTTGAAATTGAAGTCTCCTTTTTAAAGGGAGCAGGTTTTGAATTGCCCTACTCCTATCAATCTATCAAGCCAGAAGATCCTGCCGATCCTTCCATTCAATTTAATGGGCTTATGGCTGCTATTGAAACCCTGAGCAAATTGGACAATCGACCATTAACCATGGACATTGCGCAATTATTTGAGGATGTAAAAATGGCAAAAGTTGGAATCGAAAAAAGGTTGGAAATAATTGAAGCTTAAATAATTTCGGCACTTAATCCTGCCTCTAAAAGCTTACTGCATCTTGGTTTCAAATCTTCAAAGGATCCAGACTTTACCGTGCATTTGCCTTTAAAATGAACAATCATAGCACATTGTTCAGCCTGAATAGGAGTATGCTCGCAGGTATAAATTAAGGTTTCGATGACGTGGTCAAAGGTGTTCACCTCATCATTATATAGCACGATCTGATTCTCCTTGTCTTCGTCTACAGCAAGGAGTACATCTTCTTGATATTGCTCTTTCGTACTCATAGGACTAATGTACAAATTTTACCGACACCCAGTTGTTTTTCTCCTTATGCTCAACGTATTGCAGGTCCAGATTATTGCAACATTCTTTTATAACAGTTAAATCTTCTTTGTAAAATCCACTTAAAAAAAGGCTTCCCCCTTTTATAAGACAGGCCACATATAGGTGCATATCCTCGAGCAAAATATTTCTATTAATATTTGCAATTATCGTATTATACGTTGGCACCTTAGGCAGAACGGAAGCGTCACCCAAAAAGACTTTGATGGAACCACAACCGTTTCTATTCATATTCTCTAAAGAATTTTCGACACACCAATCGTCTATATCAATGGCATCTACATCCGAAGCACCTTTTAATTTTGCCAAAATGGCTAATACTGCAGTGCCACAGCCCATATCCAACACCTTCTTGCCCTCAAAAGAATTTTCTAAAATAAATTGCAACATCATAAATGTGGTTTCATGATGTCCGGTCCCAAAAGACATTTTAGGTTCGATCACAATTTCATAAGGAACATTGTATTTTGGATGAAAAGGGGCTCGTACCGCACAGGTATCGTCAACCACGATGGGTTCAAAATTTTTCTCCCATTCTTCATTCCAATTTACCTGCGCTATGCTTTTTTGTGAATAATCAATTTGAAATTCATCTGAATTTAAAATTTGTATTTCCGACAACAAACCATCCACCCATTCGTCTTCTTGGATATAGGCTAAAACGCCCTTTTCCGTTTCCACAAAACTCTCAAATCCGGCATAGCCCAATTCGGCAATTAATATCTCCGTTCCCGGTTGTAAGGGTGTCACCTGAAAATCGAATTCTATATAAATGGCGCTCATTACATGGCTTTTATAATCGCTGAAAAATCACTTGCATTAAGCGATGCTCCTCCAATCAATCCCCCATCTACATCAGGCTTTCCAAAAATCTCTTCTGCATTGTTTGGTTTGACACTTCCTCCGTATAAAATAGAAACTGCGCCTGCCAATTTATCGTTAAAAGCCGATCCGATAGTGTTTCTTATAAAAGCGTGCATTTCTTGTGCTTGTTCAGGGGTTGCAGTCATTCCCGTACCAATAGCCCAAACGGGTTCATAGGCTAAAATAATATTGGCCCACTGTGCTTCCGTTAAGTGAAACAAAGCCTTTTTTAACTGTCGCTCGACCACATCAAAATGCGATTTTGCGTTGCGCTCTTCGAGTTTCTCACCAAAACAAAATACGACTTCAAGGTTGTTTTCTAGGGCTTGGTCTACTTTTTCCTTTAACAAAGAATCGGTTTCATTAAAATACTCTCGTCGTTCACTATGCCCCAAAATAACTGTCTTTACATTAGCGCCAATTAACATGCTGGCAGAGATTTCACCTGTAAAAGCACCTCCATTGGCTTGATGCATGTTTTGTGCTCCCACCTCAACGCGAGCATCACGACTTTTTGAGTTTTGAGCCGCCTCGATATTAATGGATGGCGGAAAAACCATTACCCTGTTATTTCCTAGCTCCAGATGTTTGAGTTCTGCACTGATAGCATTCACCAATTCGATGGATTCTTCACGATTTAGATTCATCTTCCAGTTTCCGGCAACGATTTTAGTTCTCATGGTATGTATTTTATTGATGACTTATTTTCGGATCCAACCATCCATAGATTAGATCGACTAAAATATTAATTATAATGAATAATGAAGCGATTACGATAACTGCGCCCATAATCACGGGCAAATCTAAGGTATTTAGGGCATCTACAATTTCTTTTCCCAAGCCATTCCAACCGAATATAAATTCAACAAAAACGGCTCCGGCTAACATGGACGCAAACCATCCAGAAATAGCGGTTATTACAGGGTTTAATGAATTTTTTAAGGCGTGTTTTCGTATAATCCGGGCAAAGGAAAGTCCTTTGGCTTTTGCTGTGCGAATATAATCTTGACTCAATACTTCCAAGAGGGAATTCCGCATTAATTGAGTAACCACAGCCAAGGGCCGTATTCCCAATACAATCGCCGGTAGGAGCAAATTTTTCCACTGAATATAGGTTCCTTCTCCAAAATCGTCCACTTCGTAAAGACTTCCGGTCATATTTAAGTTGGTAATTTCATGAAGTACGAATCCAAACAACCATGCAAACACTATGGCACTAAAAAAAGACGGAACACTCATTCCCAGAGTACTTACTAATTGAATGAATTTATCCAAGAAACGATCTTTAAACATCACGGATACAATTCCCAATAGGATTCCCAGAATCATGGCGATAGTAATGGCTGAAACTGCCAATATTGCCGTATTTGGAAGTGTTTCTGCAATCACATCCCGCACTTGCTTGCCATTTTTTTGAAAGGATTCTCTTAAATAGGGCCATTTTAAAACCACGGATGATTCGTCTACGGAAAATAACTTTATTGCCTCATACTTACCCGGGCTTAAAAACGAATAATCGGAAGCTATATTACTGTGAAGTGAGAGTGGAGACAAATCGTTTAAATAAAGGAGGTACTGCGTGCCTAATGGTTTGTCGAAGCCATATTTTTTCTTCACTATAGCTACTTGTTCAGCCGTTTCATTTTGTCCCAACATCATTTTTGCAGGATCCCCGGGAAGAATATTAAACAACAAAAATATCACGGTTACCACGCCAAAAAGAGTTAGCACCGCATAACCTAATTTTTGAAGGGTGTATCGAAGCAAGTTAGTTTAGTTTAAAGTCGTCTATATCGTTCCAATGTACTTTCTGCAAAATGGTCCCTTTGGATAATTCCAAAACTCCGGGATTACTGCGCACAATCGTTTTTAAGGCCGTCATGTCGCAGAAATAGAATTTAAAATTCAACTTTTGATTTTTTGCCAGAATTTCAGTTTCCGCAGTACTCGAAGCGGATAGACCAATTACTTTATACCCTTTCTTCAAGGCTTCATCGGTTACTTTTTTTACATCCACAAAACCTTCAATTTCAGTGTTGTCCAAATTATAAGCAATGACGACGATAAGTTTATCTTCCGACAAAAACTCCTCGGTAAAATCTTGATCGTCACGTTCCATGGTAAAATCATGGATAGGCGGCTCGTAAGGCTCTTGAATGAATTCGGTTTCTACCCCTATTCGGGTTCCCCCGGCCGGTTTTGGATCCATTCCCGTGGTATTTTTAATGACCGTCTCTTCACCATTGAGGTTGTATTTCCATTGGTACTCAATAATTGGCGGGGGAGCATCTTCAGGCACGCTCATTCCTTCCTGAATATTGGCCCCTACTTTATAGGCCCGAAAATCGATTACCGGTAAATGCATTAAGACGTGATATCCCAACCATAGGCAAAGCATTAAAGAGACAATCACGGTGATGCTTCGAATACTTTTGGTAAAAAAGGGCTGAAGGTGCTTTCTTCCAAAGAATAAGATTAAAATCAAGATAAGCAACACCACATCCTTCCAAAACGATTCCCAAGGAGTTAATTTTAGCGCATCACCGAAACACCCACAATCGGTTACTTTATTGAAATAGGCCGAATAAAA
>JAHEMY010000082.1:0-2555 GCA_024643425.1 Flavobacteriaceae bacterium | reverse complement strand
AACTGCTTCGTCCAATTTTAGATCGGGTTGCTCCACGACGCCCCGCTCCAATTGAATTAAGGCCATGATGGAATAATTGATAATTCCGATGAATTCGCTAAGCTCTCCTTCATCTACCTTACGTTCGGCGTTTTGCTGTAAGCTTCTAATTCGTTGCGCTTTGATAAAAATTTGATCGGTCAATGAAGGTAATCTTAGGATGCGCCAAGCACTTCCGTAGTCCTTCATTTTATTGATAAACAGCGATCGGCAGGTTTCAATCACGCGATCGTATTGTTTTGACGTATCTGGCATTCGTTCTTTAAGATTTTGCGTAAATTTCGCTTAAATAAATCAATTAGAAAAATAGGATGACCCTCAATTGCTCTGGAAATTTAATCGACCTGTCAATACCAAAAGTTATGGGCATCCTAAATGTCACTCCCGATTCATTTTACGACGGGGGTTCCTTAAATACAGCTTCAAAACTATTAATTCAGGCCGAAAAGCATTTAAATGAAGGGGCCAGTTTTTTAGATGTGGGCGGTTACAGTTCTCGTCCGGGAGCTTCGGACATTTCTGTTGAAGAAGAAAAATCAAGAGTACTTCCTGCCATACAGGCAATCGTAAAAGAATTTCCTGAGGCTTTGATCTCCATAGACACTTTTCGAAGCGAGGTCGCACACGCTGCCTTGGATGCGGGAGCTTGTATGGTGAACGATATTAGCGGTGGTTCGCTGGATGAAGGTATGTGGAATACCATTGGATCATGGCAAGTCCCTTACATTGTGATGCACATGAGGGGAACCCCGCAAACCATGGCTAAACTCAACGATTATGAAAACATTACCAAAGAGGTCTTGTATTATTTCTCGGAAAAATTAGCCAAAGCGCGGTCCCACGGCATTAACGATCTCATTGTAGATCCCGGGTTTGGATTTGCAAAGAATGGTGCTCAAAATTTTGAATTGCTTCAACACCTGGAGCTTTTTCAAAGTCTTGATGTACCTGTATTGGTGGGCCTGTCTCGAAAATCGATGATTTATAAAACCTTAGGCGTTTCCTCTGAAGAAGCCTTAAACGGCACTACCGCTTTAAATACCATTGCTTTAATGAAAGGAGCGCATATACTCCGAGTGCATGATGTAAAAGAAGCGATGCAATGCATTCGATTACTGGATAATTTTAAAAAATAAGTACATTTACAAAAACAGCTTCCCTTGGAAATACTGGACATCAGAATTATTGATATTGTAGACATTGTTCTAGTCGCCTTTCTACTCTATTACCTTTACAAGTTGGTAAAAGGCACCGTCGCGATAAATATTTTTATTGGGATTGTTATTATTTACGGAATTTGGCGCCTCACCGAATTATTGGAAATGCAACTCCTTAGTAAGATTCTGGGAGGGTTTTTAGGGGTAGGGATGTTTGCCCTTATTGTTGTGTTTCAGCAAGAAATTAGGAAATTTTTATTGATGTTGGGAACCACCAACTTTTCAGCCAGAAAAAAACTCTTTAAAAAATTAAACCTTTTTACCGAAACCGAATCACAGACCAACATCCCTGTAATATTAGCAGCTTGCACTAAAATGGGGAAATCACAAACCGGTGCCATCATCGTTATTCAACGGAACAATAGCTTGGAATTCGTGAAAAATACCGGAGATCCAATGAATGTCGAAGTGAATCAGCCTATCTTGGAAAGTATTTTTTACAAGAACAGTCCGTTACACGACGGAGCCTTGATTATAGAAGATAACACGATTACCGCTACTCGTGTGATCCTACCAGTTTCAAACGACAAAAACATTCCGCAGCGTTTTGGATTGCGTCACCGCGCTGCCTTAGGTATTACCGAAAAGACCGACGCTGTTTGCTTGGTCGTTTCCGAGGAGAATGGTCAAATATCTTATTTAAAGGAAGGGGATTTTGTGCTGTATGAAAATATGGATGAACTCGCGGCCATGCTCAATCAAGATTTAAGTGATTAAGCTATGAACTGTAAAAATTGTCTGCAGGAACTTTCAGAAGATCAAAATTATTGTGGTGCATGTGGGGCGAAAGTAATCCGCAATCGAATTACTCTAAAAAATCTTTGGGGAGAATTTTCAGAGAAAGTACTGAATCTCGACAATGCCTTCTTCAAAACTTACATTGCATTATTCAAAAAACCAGAAGATGTTATTAATGGTTATATTGAAGGAGTACGTAAAAAATACATTCACGTTTTTAGCTACTATGCCCTAGCCTTAACTCTTGCCGGGCTTCAACTATTTATCATTCGTAAATTTTTTCCGGAATCAATGGACCTTAAAGTTCTAATGCCGGAAGGAAGTCCGCAGCAAAATACCAATATTGATTGGGCCTATGACTACTACAGTATTCTTGCTTTACTGAACCTTCCTGTATATGCGTTTCTTGCAAAATTAGTTTTCATAAAATTGAAAAAATATAACTATACCGAGCATTTGGTGATTTTAACCTACATCATAGCGCAGTATACGTTCACCAACTTCTTAATTATTCTATTTGCCACCGGACTAGGAGTTAACTTCTATGTTATTGGTAACATC
>JAHEMY010000012.1 GCA_024643425.1 Flavobacteriaceae bacterium | reverse complement strand
AAAAAAAATATAAAATGAAAAAAAGCATTGTAATTATTGGCGCGATTCTGTGTAGTGTCGTTTCGCTGGCGCAGCAAAAGAAAGAGGTATTGCTTACCATCGATAACAAACCAATGTATTCTAACGAATTCAAAAAAGTATATCAGAAAAATTTGGATTTAGTTCAAGACAAGGAACAAAAGTCGGTGGATGGTTATTTAAAGTTGTACATCGATTATAAATTGAAGGTGACAGAAGCTTATAATCAAGGGTTGGATAAAAACCAAGAGTATATTAATGACTTTGCCAAATACGAAGAGCAGCTTTCACGAAACTATATTTACGAAGAAAATATTACCTCCGATTTATTAATGGAGGCCTATGACCGTGGGTTGGAAGAATTGGATGTGTCACACATTCTTATTATGTGTAATTGGGATGCATTTCCGCAAGATACTTTAGCCGCCTATAACAAAATAAAATCCATTAGAGACAGAGCCTTAAAAGGCAAAGAAGATTTTAACGAATTGGCGAAGAAGTTATCGGAAGAGCCCAAAGCCGATGAGCGCGAAGGGAAATTAGGATATTTTTCAGCCTTCGACATGGTCTATCCTTTTGAAAGTATGGCTTATAACACGCCGGTAGGAGAGATTTCAGAAATTGTGAGAACTCAATTTGGTTACCACATCCTTAAAGTGCACGACCGACGCGAGAAATCTCCTCAGGTTACTGTATCCCACATCATGATTTCATCGAAATCTGATTCTACAGGAACCAAGGCAAAAGAACGCATTAACGAAATCTATGCGTTGCTAAATCAAGGGGAATCCTTTGAAGAATTGGCGAAACAATATTCAGACGATCAAAATACCGGCCGCAACGGAGGGTTGATGAGGCCATTCACCAAAGGAGATCTAAAAGCACCGCCTTTTGAAGACGCGTCTTACAGCTTAAAAACAGTAGGTGAAATTTCAAAGCCTGTTCAAACAAGGTTTGGATGGCATATTATTCGTTTGGAGAAGCGTCATGACATACCAACCTTAGAGGAAAAAAGAACAGAGTTAGAGCGTCGAATTAAAGACGGTGAACGTGCTAAAATTATCACCAGTGCCATCACCGATAAAATAAAGCACAAGTTTGGCTTCGAAAAGTTTGAATACCTAAGTTTTTTCGAGACTAATGTTACCGACAGCATTTTTAAGAAAAAATGGAAGTTTGAAACCCTAAATGCACAGGATAATAAAAAATTATTCACCATTGGAGACAAAACGTTCTATTACAACGAATTTGGTCAGTATATTCAAGATCGTCAGGGTAAGGTTCGCCCTTACAGACAAATTAGAACCATGTTAAACATCTTGTATGACGAGTTTGAAACAACAAAGTTGAAGGAATATTTCCGGAACAAGTTAGAAGATGAAAACGAAGATTATGCGGCCATTATTAATGAATATAGAGATGGACTGCTCATTTTCGAGGTGATGGAGCAAAATGTTTGGAAAAAAGCCAAGCTTGATACTTTAGGGCAGAAAAAGTTTTTCGAAATGCATCGATCCGATTACGTTTGGAAGGATCGTGCCGACGGAACCATATACCGTACCAAGTCCAAAGATGCGATAGATCAAGTCTTAGTACATTTGAGTAATGGTAAAACAATGGATGAAATCAAAGAATCCATGAATCCGGAAGGAACCGTGAATGTGCTTACTACCAAAGGTATTTTTGAAAACGGCGCCAGTGAATTGCCTGCTAAGTTTGATTTGAAGTCTGGAATTTCTAAAATATATACGCAGGATGATTCGTTTACTGTGGTAGTAGTAGATAAGGTTCTTCCGTCGGGATTAAAAAATTATGAAGAAGTTGAAGGTCGTGTGTTAAGCGATTTTCAGAACGAGATGGAAGTTAAATGGATGGAAAGCCTTCGCAACAAATACAAAGTGGAGGTGAATGAAAAGACACTTAAAAAAATTAAAAAGGAATTACGTGCTTAAATGAAAAAATTCACACTTTTTGTTTTAGGAGTGGTTTTGATCTCTTCTTGTGATTACTTCAAGAAAGAGGAATCCAGAACTCCTGTGGCTCGTGTGAACAATACGTATTTGTATGAGGAGGATCTTCGTGAAGTTTTAAATCAGATTACAACAAAAGAAGATAGTGCACAGTTAATGAATAATTTTATTAATCGTTGGGCAACGCAACAATTACTCATCGATCAAGCACTCATAAACTTGTCGGAATCGCAACAAACCGCTTTCGAAAATTTGGTGGAGCAGTACCGTACCGATTTATTTACCGAGGCTTATAAGAGTAGTATCGTGGCACAACAATTGGACAGTACTATTAGCAAAGCCGAGTTGATTACCTATTATGAACTCAATAAGGACAACTTTAAATTAAACGATGTTCTCTTAAAACTTAGGTATATCGAATTGCCGGTGAATTATTCTAAATTGAATGCAGTAACCGAGCAATTGAAGCGATTTAATGAAAAGGACCAACAGGAACTATCAGAATTGAGCATACAGTTCAAATCGTTTAATTTAAACGATTCAACTTGGGTAAAAAAAGATAACCTTTTGCAAAGTGTCCCAATTTTACAGACGGCAGATGCGCAAGTGTTAAAAAAATCTAATTTTACCCGCTTGCAAGATTCATTAGGATTATATTTACTCAAAATTGAAGACGTTCTTGAGCGCAATGAAACGGCTCCTTTGTCCTATGTTGAGCCAACAATCAGACAGATTATTTTAAATAAGAGAAAACAAGAACTTACCAAGAAACTTGAAAAGGATATTACAAAAGATGCAATTAGGAAAAAGACATTTGAAATTTACACTCCCCAACCATAGTATAGCCTTGTTTTTATGTGCTTTCGGATTTTTGAGCATTCATGCCCAAGAAATCGTGATCGATAGCACCAATGTAATTCAGGACAAAGAGAAAGTTACCTTAAAGGTAGATAGCTTAAAACCATTTGAAAGGTTCAAAGCCGAAGGTGTTTCTGCAGTAGTAGGAGAGTTCGTGGTACTCGACAGTGATATTGATAAAAGTTATTTGGAGCTGCAACAACAGGGCATGTCCATAGAAAATGTTACGCGTTGCCAGTTGTTAGGAAAGCTCCTTGAAGATAAATTATACGCACACCATGCAAAAGTGGATAGTATAATGGTGTCGGATGAGGAAATAACATCCCGTATCGATCAACAAATCGCTTACATCACAGAACAATTTGGCGGTGACGAGGATAAGGTTGCAAAATTCTATAAAAAGAATAGCATTAGTGAATTGCGCCAAGAGTTGTTTGAAACCAACAAGATTATTTACTTAGCAAATCAAATGCAGCAAAAAGTGGTGGAAGATATTGAAGTGACTCCTGAAGAGGTGCGTCAGTTTTTCTACTCCATCCCCGAAGATGAACGCCCGGTTTTTAGTGCTGAAGTCGAAGTGGCTCAAATCATTATTGAACCCGAAATCACGGAGGAAGCTAAACAAAATGTGATCGATCGTTTGAATGAATTTCGACAAGACATTGTGGAGAACGGAGCCAGTTTTGCTACAAAAGCAGTATTGTATTCTAAGGATGGTTCTGCGTCTAAAGGAGGACTTATAGAAGGAATCAGAAAAGATTCACCCTTTGCTAAAGAATTTAAAGATGTCTCTTTTTCTCTGCTGGAAGGAGAGGTGAGTGAACCTTTCGAAACTGAATTTGGGTATCACATTGTAACGGTAGATAAAGTACGCGGACAAGAAATCGACGTGCGACACATCATCTTATTTCCAGAAGTTTCTCAAAAAGTGATTGACGAGGCTAAAGTAAAAATTGATTCCCTTCGAAGTGAAATCGTATCAGGCACAATAACTTTCGCCGATGCGGCACGAAAATTTTCCAGTGAAAAAGAAACGAGAAATAATGGTGGTCAGTTGGTGAATCCGGTTTCGTTAGACACAAGATTCGACCTTACCAAAATGGAACCTACGTTAAGCGCACAAGTTTATAATTTGCAAGAAGGGGAGGTTTCACAAGTGCTTACAGATCGTGATTACACCGGGAAAAGTAAATTCAAGTTGCTTTCCGTCACGAAGCGATACCAAGAACATCCGGCCGACTTTGTAAAAGATTACGAAAAAATTCAAGATCTTGCTTTAAAAGAAAAGCAAATTAGAGCCATTGGAGAATGGCAGGATAAAAAAATCAAAGAAACTTATGTAAGCGTGAATCGCGATTACAACGATTGTGTTTTCTCGAGTAATTGGAGAAAGGATTAATCCTAAAAACTTAAACGAATGTCAGATGTAGCAGCTGTAGAACAGCTTGTATCAAAATATAACACGCTAAGAAACGAAATCAAAAAAGTAATCGTTGGACAAGATGATGTGGTAGAGCAAGTATTACTCTCCATCTTCTCTGGCGGACACGCTTTGCTTATTGGGGTGCCGGGATTGGCAAAAACCTTGTTAGTGAATACGGTTGCCCAAGCATTAGGATTGCAATTTAAACGGATACAGTTTACACCCGACTTGATGCCAAGTGATATACTTGGATCTGAGATTCTCGATAATAATCGTGAGTTTAAGTTTATAAAGGGCCCTATTTTCGCTAATATCATTCTAGCCGATGAGATTAACCGTACGCCTCCTAAAACACAAGCAGCGCTTCTTGAAGCAATGCAAGAACGGGCAGTAACGGTTGCCGGACATCACTATAAATTGGATTTGCCATATTTTGTATTGGCAACGCAAAATCCTATCGAACAGGAGGGAACTTATCCACTTCCTGAAGCGCAACTAGACCGCTTTATGTTTGCGATTAATCTAGATTATCCTACGTTCAGTGAAGAGGTTGAAGTGGTGAAATCGACCACTACGGGAAATGAAGCTACTGTAAATGCGCTCTTCACAGGGAATGAGATTATCGATTTTCAAAAATTAATTCGAAGAATTCCCGTTGCAGATAACGTGGTGGAATATGCCGTAACCCTTGTTGGAAAAACTCGACCTAAAAGTCAAGCCGCCACAGAACAAGTGAAGAACTACATCGATTGGGGAGCGGGTCCGCGTGCCTCTCAAAACCTTATACTTGCAGCAAAAGCAAATGCTGCCTTGCACGGAAAATTTTCTCCCGATATTGAAGACGTGCAACGTGTGGCCAATCCGGTACTGCGTCACCGACTTATAAAAAACTACAAAGCGGAAGCAGAAGGGCTCACCATTGAGGCTATAATAAAAGGATTGTTTTAGGGTAGAAACGATTTTGTTCAAGAGCTTGCAATGTGCAATGCAAGCTGATTTATTTTTCATTCTAACGAGCTGGAAATAATTAAATAATTAAATAATAAAAAACATGAAACAATTAAAAACAATCACAATTGCTCTAGTTGTAGCACTAACTATTATAGCTTGTAAGAACGAACAGGGAAAAATCAATCAAGAACAAATTGAAAATAATAAGGACTTAAGTAATGAGAATCCTATTCAAGGAGAACAAAAAATTATTTTTCAAAAAACTTTGACCTTGCAAAATATAACCTTTGATATAAGTAATACTGGTGAAGGATCTATTGGTCAATTAACGATTCAACCTAAAGGATTGGAAATAGATAATGAAAAAATTACTCTTGAATTGTTCGGGCAAGTTACTAATGCAGAAATTGAAGATTTAAATTCAGATGGATTTCCTGAAATTTTAATTTATACAATATCTGCGGGAAGTGGTAGCTATGGGAAAGTGATTGGTTATTCTGTAAATAATGGAAAGTCTATTAGTGAAATTTTCTTTCCAGAGATATCTGAAAACAAAGAGGCAAGTCGTGGATATATGGGACATGATGAATTCACACTTATAGAAACTACTTTAGCAAGAAGGTTTCCTATTTACAAGGATGGAGATACTAATAATAGTCCAACCGGAGGTACTCGCCAAATAGAATACAAACTAAAAGATGGTGAATCTTCTAGACTTTTTGTCTTAGATAAAATTAGTGAGTATTAACTGAAGTTTTTAAATAAAATCTATTGCCAACAAGGGCTATAAGTAATTACTTGCTCTCACCAACTTTGGAAATTCCGCTGGAATTTCAGTTTGTTGTGTTCCGCCACTCGGATAAGCACTAACCCACACAACTACTAATAGCCGAGACCGTTAGGTGCAATTTGAAAAGTTTGTTTCAATTTTGAAATAAATTGAATTAAAATATATACGGCAAATAGCAACGCTTAATTCATAATCTGGCGCAATCGATGCACTGAATCACCAGAATGCAAAACATTCATAGCTCTACCTAGATAGTAGTGCATTAGAATCCTTGCCTTGTATTACAGGAGACCGATCTATCATCATTTGGGTATCCTTAAAAATGCACCCATTTTGTGCGTGATAATTGTTAATTTGATAATTTATGTTTTAAATATTTATCATTTATTTAAAATAATTCAGTAAAAATTAATATTTATTAAATTATATATACAAAAAAGTCTAATTCATTGGATTATTTTTAATTTAAATGAATTTTACTTAATTTTGCGACACTTCAAAAACGACTTACATTATGGCATTTGACTTAGACATGATCAAAAAGGTATACGCCCAAATTCCCGAGCGAGTAGATAAAGCGCGGGCTATTGTGGGAAAACCTTTAACCCTTTCTGAAAAAATATTATACAGCCACCTTTGGGATGGTAATCCATCCACGGCCTATGTGCGAGGAAAGGATTATGTCGATTTTGCTCCGGACCGTATTGCCTGTCAGGATGCTACTGCTCAAATGGCCTTATTGCAGTTTATGCAAGCCGGGAAACCTGAAGTCGCCGTTCCAACAACCGTGCATTGCGATCACCTTATTCAAGCGAAGGTAGGAGCCGAACAGGATTTGAAATCGGCGTTGAGCACTAGCAACGAAGTATTTCACTTCTTAGAATCGGTATCCAACAAATATGGAATTGGTTTCTGGAAACCGGGAGCGGGAATTATCCATCAAGTAGTATTGGAAAATTATGCATTTCCTGGAGGAATGATGATTGGAACCGATAGCCACACAGTAAACGCGGGTGGTCTAGGGATGGTTGCCATTGGAGTAGGAGGAGCCGATGCCGTAGATGTTATGGCAGGAATGGCTTGGGAATTGAAATTTCCAAAATTAATTGGGGTGCGCCTAACCGGAAAATTATCAGGTTGGACGGCTCCTAAAGATGTGATTCTAAAAGTAGCCGAAATTTTAACCGTAAAAGGAGGAACCGGAGCGATTGTTGAATATTTCGGACCGGGGGCTATTTCCATGTCTTGTACCGGAAAAGGAACCATTTGTAATATGGGTGCCGAAATAGGCGCAACAACCTCTACGTTTGGTTATGATGAATCGATGGAACGTTATCTGCGAGCGACAGAAAGAGCTGAGGTTGCGGATGAAGCCAATAAAATAAAAGAATACCTTACCGGGGATGCCGAAGTTTATGCAAACCCTGAAAAATATTTTGATGAAGTAATTGATATCAATCTTTCAGAATTGATGCCAATGCTAAATGGTCCGTTTACCCCGGACCTTGCTACGGAAGTAGGGACCATGCTTGATAAAGCCACTAAGAACGAATGGCCTTTGAAAGTAGAGTGGGGCTTGATCGGTTCTTGTACGAACTCTTCCTACGAGGATTTGTCCAGAGCATCTTCAATCGCGCAGCAAGCGCTTGATAAAAATTTAAAAACCAAGGCCGAATTTGGTATTAACCCTGGTTCGGAACAAGTACGTTATACGGCCGAACGGGATGGTATTTTAGAAATCTTCGAAAAATTGGATGCTAAAATTTTCACCAATGCTTGTGGACCGTGTATTGGACAATGGGCACGTTATGAAGATCCTAAGAACGCACCTAAAAACTCGATTGTGCATTCTTTCAATCGAAACTTTGCGAAAAGAGCCGACGGAAACCCAAACACCCATGCTTTTGTTGCGTCTCCGGAATTAACGGCAGCAATTGCAATTGCGGGTCGTCTGGATTTTAATCCGCTTACAGATAAGCTTATTAATGAGAATGGAGATGAAGTAATGTTGGACGAACCGACAGGATGGGAATTGCCTCCAAAAGGGTTTGAAGTTAAAGAAAATGGCTATTTGGCACCTGAGGCCGATGGTAGTCATGTTGAAGTAAAGGTGAACAAGGATTCCGAACGACTTCAATTGCTAGAGCCTTTCAACCCAATCAAAGACAGTGAGTTGCAAGGAATGAAATTGCTTATTAAAGCCCATGGAAAATGCACCACAGACCACATTTCGATGGCAGGTCCTTGGTTGCGATTCAGAGGGCATTTGGACAATATTGCGAACAACACACTCATTGGAGCGGTAAATGCCTTCAATAAGAAGACAAATTTTGTTAAGAATCAGCTTACCGGCGATTATGGTGGTGTGCCCGACACGCAAAGAGAATACAAAGCAAAGGGAATCAAAACTATTGTTGTTGGAGATCACAATTACGGAGAAGGTTCTTCCAGAGAGCATGCTGCGATGCAGCCAAGATTTTTAGGTGTGGCGGCAGTATTGGTGAAATCATTTGCGCGAATCCATGAAACCAACCTGAAAAAACAGGGGATGTTAGCATTAACCTTCGTCAAAGAGAGCGACTACGATTTAATTCAGGAGAACGATACCTTCAACTTTATAGATATAGCCAACTTTGCACCCGATAAGCCATTAACAATTGAATTAGTGCATGCAGATGGGAGTAAAGACTCTATTAAAGTCAATCACACTTATAATGCACAACAGATTCTTTGGTATCGAGAAGGATCGGCACTGAATTTAATAAAGAAGCAAAACGCTTAATGTAAAAGCCCCTTAGTTGGGGCTTTTTTTATTTCTAAGGTAGTCCTCAACAATGGCAATGTCTTCGGCAGAGGTTAAGTCCGGAACGTGTTCTCTTAAAGGAAAACTTTTCACCGCCTTGCCCTCAGTTTCTAGAAGCAGTCGTACCGCAGATGGAAGCTCTTTCTCATTGCGTTCAGGATGTACTGGACAGTTCTGCAAATGGGGTACGATGTCATGACCAAAGAACTTCCATAAGTTCATGCTAATGTGCAAACGACCAAAAGCATCTTGATATCGTTTGGAATCATCTTCATTGGGTTTCTCGACAATTGCCTCGAGGTTATTTTCATTATTGGTAACCAGTAGGGCAAAACTCAAGATTCGTTCTTTATCGAACTTCAAGCCCTCGCGATCATAACTTATTAAGGCATTCGGTTCTGGGCATTGCGCCAAAATGGAAAGGGCTTGTACCGAATACAAATTATCGGCATTACAAACCACAACATTCTTATTCTTTATGGAGGGGTACTGATTAAAAACCTGCAATAGCGCATCGGCAGTGCCTAATGGTTTTTCTCTACCCTCTGGAACTTTCTGAATCGCATAGGAAATAGAACATTTCTTATAGCTATTACCATGGTCTATATCTCCAAAATAGGCTCTAAACGCTTCTGATTCGTCATTGACCACAAAAATAATTTCTTTGTACCCTGCTTCCATTGCATGGTCCACGAGGAAATCTACAGCCGGGCGTTGTTCGTCGCCAAGCTTTATTAGGGCTTTACTTTTGAAGGAAACAGCGTTTTGATCGCCTTGTAATTCGAGGGATTTCTTCATTCTCGAGGAAGCCCCTGCTGCGAGTATAATGAGGATGTCTGTCATGTTTTCTGAATTACGCTTCCTTCTGTTAAATGGATAGGGTAGGCCGCTTTAGCTCCGGCTTTCATAAGCGCTTCAACGACTTGCGCTTCTTTCTTTTCTTCTGCAAGGATCACAGCACAACCGCCGCCTCCTGAGCCTACTATTTTCCCACCATAAGCACCGGTATTCATAGCAGCCTCAATCATTTTATCAATGGTTGGATGTGAGACTTGCAAACGATCACGTAAGACTATCTGGTGGTTATACATCAATTTGCCCAATTTTTCATGATTCCAAACTTCTTGTTGAAATTCAGTGAATGCTTCCTTTGTGATTGCATGGTTTTCTATGGCAGCCATAAAGAAAGGAACTAACTCCTCAGGCAATTCCTTTGAATAGACGGTTGCTTGAGAAACTGTACAATTATTTAAGTTGAAGCCTTTATTCGATTCGTGCACCTTCTGAATTGCCTCTTGGGCCATACTTCGAACGTTTCGTAACGTGCTGATAGTTTCTTTAGAAATTCCCGATTCGGCCAAAATCAAGCCTTTTAATTTGGGGGTAAATAACTGAAAGGTGGTAGGTTCTTTGGTCTCTAAGTAGATCAACCCTCCCAAGGCAATGGTATACTGATCCATTTTACCTCCGGGACTGTGGTGTTCGAGCACTTCTGCTTCATAGGCTAATTGGGCAATAAGTTCTGAGTTTATCTTCTTAGAAGCGCCAAAACAGCCTAATAATAAATGAATCCATCCTACTGTAAAGGCCGAGGAACTGGACACTCCTGCATTAATAGGAATAGTTCCTGAAATAGTCACCTTTAAACCATTTTTTGGAACACATCCCACCCGTTCAACGACCCGAAGTCCGGCCAATAGAAAATCAATTTCGTTGGTTTTATGCTTATGAATTTCATTTAGGTAAATATACCTAGTAGACTGAATGTCAGGCATTATAATTTCTAAATAATCTTCGTTATTTGAAGTTGCATGAAATTGTAGAAACCGATTAATGGCTCCGGCGATAATGGGAAGTCCTAAATAATCCTGATGATCACCAAAAAGGCAAACTCTAGCAGGAGTCCTAATTTGAATATGCTTCGAAATGTCATTCATTTAATAGGCATCTCTCATCCAATTATAGGGTTTACGCTTCACCCAATTTCCACGGGTGAAATCCGGAAAATCTTGAGGCTCTCCATTATTTTCGATGGAAACTTCAGAGAGCGGTGTGATCGCACTCCAAGCTGCAGCGTCATAGGCATCGAGAGGCGGCGCTATGTTTTGTTTTGCCGATTCGACAAAAGCTTGGATTACAAAAAAGTCCATTCCTCCATGTCCGGATCCGGAAGCTAATTCCCCATATTTTTTCCATAAAGGATGATCGTATTCCTTTAACCAAGAGGTAGCTTCATCCCATTGGTGAGGATTTGAAGCCTTTCCTTCAATATAGATTCGATTGCCGTCGACTTCCCAGATACCTTCGCTACCCTGAACACGAAATCCTAAGGAGTAGGGTCGAGGTGAATTGCAATCATGGGTAACGATAATGGTTTCACCGTTTGAGGTTTCAATCATTGAAGTAATGATATCCCCTTGTTTAAATTTTAATTTTGCGTTTGGATGGTCTTCTCCACCGTGTTTTACGATGTAATTGTGCAGTCCCACGCCCTTACTCGCCATTGAGGTGATACTCACAAAGCGATTTCCTCGGTTGATATCGCACATTACGGCAATAGGACCCACCCCATGGGTTGGATACACATCGGCATTGCGAAGCAACGAATGTTGGGTTCTCCAAGCAGATTCAGAAATTCCTTTTTCTCCAAATTCCACGCCAAGGCCATAAGCACTTTTCCCGTCGTTGAGTTTTACAAAGCGAAGGTCATGTTGGTAACCGCATCTGAAATGCAATAATTCGCCAAACATATCTTGTTTCACCATGTTTAAAACAGCGAGAATATCACGACGATAACAAACGTTTTCTAAAATCATTAAATGACTCCCGGTTTCTTCATGAACATTCACTAAATCCCAGCATTCTTCCATGGTATTGGCCGCAGAAACCTCAAGACCTGTATATTTTCCGGCTTTCATCGAATCCTTTGCCATTCGGGTGTGCCACAACCAGGGTGTCGAAATAATAACGGCATCGACATTCTTTAAAGCTAATAAATTTTTATAATCGTATTCGTCAGCACCAAACACCATTGGTTTGGATTTCCCTGCTTTTGAAAACATGTCCAACGCAATCTCATTCCTACGCGTATCGATATCACAGATAGCGGTGACGTCACAGTCGTCCCGAAAAAGTAAGTTTTGTAAATGATTGGTTCCGCGCAAGCCTACACCTATTAGGCCAACTTTTAATCGGTCTTTAGTGGTGGTAAAGGATTGTCCCCAGCTAAGTTGAGGAGCAAGTGTGATCCCCGCGCTAACAAGGGCTGTTTTTTTGACAAATTCTCTGCGTGTATTCATAGGATTCGGTTTGTGTTAAAAGTACTATTTTTCTTCATTTAATGAAATTCTGTTTGATTCAAAACACACTAAATTTTGGATTGGACTTCATGCACATGAAACCGAAAGAAACAAAGATTAATACTGAAACTTGTAATCTTTTCTTTCTCATTTTGAAATTCAATGTTTTATTTCCTTGTTTTTTATAAATTAGCAACTCGGCATCTTTTCTGGATCGTCGAAAAAATTGCTAGAAAAATTGTCGGATACTTTTCAAAAAATAACAGCACCCCCCGTGTTTATCTCCTATTTGAGAGTAGGGAAGCTATTGTATTGGTCCCTGCTATTGTTTGTTTTAGAATCGTATTGGTACGGATGGGAGCTTTTAAGAGCCATAGAAGAGCAGAGCACTTGGCGCATTGTATTTTGGGCCTACTGTTTTCTTTTTTCTTTTATTCATATTTTCTTGGTGATAATGGATGGCTGGTCCCGATTTCAGAATTATCGAAAAGCCAAGGATCAGTTGTATGAATTTGGATTTAGTGAGCGTTTGGCCAACCTCTATATTGGCTCGAAGTGCCAACGTATGGCGGCATTAGTTGCGGCAGAAGAATTGGGAATGAAAGATAAACTAAACGACCACTATTCAAAGATTGGCGTAAAGTGGTATCATTATGTTCCTTATTTTATGATAAAAGATCCTCTTTTTTTATTTCGAAAGCGATTCTGGCGCCGTACCTTTCTGGAAAAGAATTACACTCCTAAATATAATTTCAAAGCGCTATCACTGCAGTATCAAATGTCATAATTGAAGCTCAAAACATCACAAAAAGCTATGATGATTTTTTGGTTTTGGACGGAATTAGTATTTCTTGTTCCAAGGGCGAAATATGTGGAGTGTTAGGGGCCAATGGTGCCGGAAAATCAACCTTGTTTAAAATAATTACGGGCCTGATAGGACCTTCATCGGGGAGCGTAAAAATTCATACACATTCATCAAAAGCAATAGGGGGTATTATCGAAAAACCGGCCTTATACCCTTACTTAAATGCTCGTGAAAATATTTCGGTATTTGCGAAAATGCAATCTTTAAAACTTTCACCGAAGGAAATCGATGAGCAATTGCTGTTGGTTGGGCTTCCTTTAGAAAAGAATTATGCAGTAAGTAAGTTTTCAATGGGCATGAAACAAAGGCTTGGAATAGCTATTGCCCTTTTGAATAATCCCGAATCGCTTATTTTGGATGAACCTTTCTCGGGACTGGATCCTTTGGGGATTGAATCTTTAAAAGGTTTGATTCGTCACTTGGCACACGAAAAGGGAATAGGTATTTTTATTTCTTCCCACATCATGGAACACCTATTAAGCCTGTGTACCAAATTGTATGTGTTGAAAAATGGAAAAATTGTCAATTCTGGTGCCATTGATGTACTTATGGAGCGTCATATTCATCAATATGAGATTAGCGGAACGGGTCTGAAAGGTTCAAAAGTACTTGAAGCATATCAAGTGGTGTTTGTCAATAGCAGTGCACTTGTTTCCATACAGAAGGAACAGGTATCCAAATTACTGACCGATTTATTGAAGGAGGGAATTCAAGTTCATGGATGTAAGGCAGTTTGGAATATGGAATCTTTATTTTAATGAGGGCGTGATAATGAATTTGATTCAAATAGAGCTTTTTAAATTATTCAAACAGCGAAGAACCTTTTTGGCATTAGCTGCGGTATTCATTTTTGAAATCGTTGTTTTTGTGATTGCCTACGACCAAGGAGCAAACATTCTCGATGTTGTTTTAAATACGCTGAAAGATTCGTTCTATTTAAAAGGAGATTTGCTTAACGGAAACCTCATTACGTTCTTTTTGGTGAATTCCATGGCCTTTCATTTACCCCTCTTATTAATGATTATCGTTTCGGGAATTGTAACCTTAGAATACCAGGAAGGGACCATACGTACCGTATTTCTTCAGCCTGTTTCTAAATGGAAATTTTTAGCAGCCAAATTTGCGGCGGCAATTGTATTTACCATAGGGGTTGTCTTTGTTTTGGCAATAACCGCATTTACTTTTTCGTATGGATTATTTGGACGAGGAGACCTTGTGGTCTACATGGATTCATTAAATTTTTTTAGTGAACAAGATGCCTTTAAACGCTTGCTGTATTCCTTCTTTAGCGGCATGCTAACCATGATTTTTTATTCATGCTTATGCCTTACCATCGCCGTTTTCCTAAAGGATGCTTTAAAAACGTGGCTCATCTCTATTTTGTTTTTAATCATAACTAATTTAACCGGGCAATTACAATTTAACCTTCCGGGTTGGGATTATTGGTTCTTTCCAAAACTAGTCACCACTTGGCGAAAATTCTTTAATTTCGAAATCCCTTGGGAACAAATCTGGGGGAGTCATTTACTACTAGTTTTCCTCACTATTTTAGTCATCTTTGTGGGAATGGTTCAATTTTATAAAAACGATATCGAATGAGGTTTTTGAGAATATATTTGTTGCTTTTGATTTGTTTTTACCCCTTCATGTTGAAAGCACAGGAAATTGATTCCGATCTGTTACAAATAAAAGAGCAATTGCAGCAAATCCAGTCCTATACGGCTAATGTCACTTTCGACGTCGACATTAGTTTTATCAATATGCCTAAAAAGGAAGCTATCATTTACTTTGAAAAAGGGGAGAAGCTGCGATTTGATTCGGACGATTTTGTGTTGATTCCCAAAAAGGGATTGGACTTATCCCTGAACCAGTTGTTTGAGCAATCGTTTATTACGGTGGATCGTGGAACTGAGACCATAGAGGGGAAAAGTTATAAAGTGCTTAATGTAATCCCTACCGATTCCAAGGCGGATTTCTCGATTGCCAAGTTATTTTTGGATACCGGAAACAAGCGCATTCAATCCTTTGAGGTAAGTACTAAAAATGAAGGAGTTTATCGAGTGGCCTTTCAATTTGAGTCGGTTAAAAAGATTTTACCCGATAAAGTAAAGGTTTCCTTCGAATTGGAAAAGGTAAGTCTTCCTTTCAATTTTATGGGAAAAGACACCGAAATCAATCGAAAAGAAATGCGCCAAGATGGCACCAAAGAAGGTGCCATTTACTTGACCATCGATTATAAAGACATTACGCTGAAGTAAGCGGTTTTATTTTCCTATAAGGTGTAGTTCGGTAAAATTCTTATCCACCACTAAGGAGGTATTGCCATTCACCTTTAATTTGGACAACGAAGTTACTTGATTATCCACTTCAATGGTTTTAATGGTAAAAGGCAAACGCTTCAAATCCAATTTAAATTTGGTATAAGGCGTCATGTATTTTCCTTCCTTGTGTTGCTGAATAATTAATTCCTTAGGTTTTCCGGTAAGTTTAAAGGTACGGAAGCTAAAACGCCCTTTTCGATAATCGTAGCCATCATGGGCATCTTCGTATAATATAGAATCTTCTTTTCCTTCTTTGTAATACACTTCTAATTCAACTTCATCAAATTCTTTTTCACCCACATATTGTTGTACCGGATATTTTGGAATAATGGCTCCTTCTTTGATGAACATTGGAATGGAATCGATATCTGCGTCCACCCATTGTTCTTTTCCGCCCTGAACCATTTCATGGGTCCAGTAATTGTACCAGCGTCCTTTAGGGAAGTACATGCGCCTCCCTCGTGCATTAGGTTCGAGGATTGGACATGCCAAGATATGATCGCCAAAAATGAATTCGTCCGTACGATAATACGTTTGAGGATCGTTTTGGTCAAACAAAACTAAGGGTTGAATCATCGGGGTTCCTTCATTTACATACTGCCTGAAAGCGGTATAGATATAAGGAAGTAGCTTATAGCGAAGTTCAATGAACTTTCGCGTAATGTTCGTCACATCTTCGTCGAATGACCAAGGTTCTTGATCACCGTGATCTCCGGAAGAGTGCACCCGGCAGAATGGATGAAAAATTCCAAGTTGGATCCAACGAACAAACAATTCGCCGTTGGGCTGTTCGGCAAAACCTCCAATATCGGTTCCTATAAATGACATTCCCGACACCGACATACGTTGGATTTGCTGATTGGCAATCCATAAGTGTTCCCAAGAAGCCACGTTATCGCCCGTCCATGAAGAACTGTAACGTTGTGTTCCGGAATAGGCCGCTCTGGTTATGATAAAAGGTCGTTTTGGAAACACAAATTGTTTTACTCCTTTAAAGGTAGCTCGTGCCATCTGCATGCCATAAACATTGTGTGCCTTGCTATGGCTGCAAGGATTTCCATCATAGTCGTGGCGAACATCCAAGGGGAACGTTTTGGTTGGAACCTCCATCACAGCAGGTTCATTCATATCGTTCCAAACTCCTGCAATACCAATATCTTCAATAAGCTCTTTGTAAAGACCGCTCCACCATTTACGGACTTTCGGATTGGTGAAATCTGGGAAATTACATTCTCCCGGCCAAACTTTCCCACGCATTAAAGGCCCATCGGCACGCTTACAGAAATAATCGTTTTCCAAGGCTTCATTATAGACCGAATAAGTTTTGTCTATTTTAATTCCCGGGTCAATAATGGCAACGGTTTTAAAACCTTGTTCGTTTAAATCGCTTACCATCTTTTTAGGATCCGGGAAGTATTCTTTATTCCAAGTAAAGCAACGCCATCCATCCATATAATCGATGTCTAGATAAATAGCATCACACGGAATTTTTAAATCGCGAAATTTTTGAGTGATTTCACGCACATTGCTTTCAGGATAATAGCTCCATTTGCTTTGGTGAAACCCAAGTGCCCATAGGGGTGGTAGTTCAGGTTTTCCGGTAAGATCGGTATAACTGGTGACCACTTCATTCATTTCAGGACCGTAGAAGAAATAATAATTCATTTCACCTCCTTGTGCCCAAAAACTGGTCACATTTCTGCGCTCATGACCAAAATCGAAAAATGTTCGGAAGGTATTGTCGAAGAAAATTCCATAGGAATTGTTGTTGTGTAGCCCAATAAAAAATGGAACCGCTTTGTATAGCGGATCGCGATCTTTCCCGAAAGCGTATTCATCGGTTACCCAATTTTCGAAACGTTTTCCTTTCAAATTGAAATGGGTAGGCTTATCTCCCAAGCCGTAATAACATTCTAATTTTTGCTCTACTTTACTCATTTTCACGATATCACTACCGTGCTCGTAGCTGTATTCCCAATGAAATCCAATTTCGTCTTGATTAATAAGATTACCATCGGTATCATATATGGATTTATGCATATTCGCCTTGGTAATATGCAGCTCCAGCTTGCTGGTTCTTATAATATATCGATCCTCTTCCTCAGTATATTCTAGATGGTTATAACCACGAACTGCATCGCTGTCAATGGCATAGCTAAAATCTTTTGGAAAACTACCATCGGTGGCATAACGAAAACGCAATACACTATCACGAACTACGGTGACTTGTAATTGGACTTCATTTTGACAGGTGATGAGGAATTTATCTTTTTCTTTTAGGAAGGAGGTTATTTGTTGAGGAAACTGGTTTCCTTTATGTTCAAGTTCGGTATTTACAATCATAGGTCTTGCTTCAAAATTTCGGTAATTACAAATGAAATGTTTTCAGAGAAAAGCAAAGCTATTCAAATGGATTAATTCAAGAAAGTAATGAACAATCGAAATCGATTTCGTTAACTTTTTTCTTTGGAATTCACTCGTTTAAAGGCCATCATGCTCAATGGAGGGAGGTTTAGGACCATGGAATTGTCTCTAAACTGCCATGCTTTCGCTTCAGAGGCGTACTGCTTTTTTACAGGGAAACCGCTACCGGCATATTGCGTCTCGTCGCTATTGAAAATAAGTTTATAGCTTCCTTTTTTGGGCACACCCAATCGATACTCCTCGCGAGGCACTGGAGTCATATTACAAATAACGAGGACATCATCTTTTTCGTGATTCCCTTTTCGGATGTAAGACAACACCGAATTCTCTGCGTCGTTATAATCGATCCATTCGAACCCTTCCGAAGAAAACTGTTTTTCGTATAAAGCCGGTTGCTTTTGATAAAGGGCGTTAATATCCGATACAAGCTTTTGAACTCCTTTGTGCAAATCGTATTCGAGCACATGCCAATCCAAGCTTTGCTGAAAATTCCATTCTTCGCCTTGTCCAAATTCTCCACCCATGAAGATTAGTTTTCCGCCTGGATGGGTGAACATATAGCCAAAAAGCAGTCGGAGGTTCGCAAAGCGCTGCCATTCATCTCCGGGCATGCGATAGAGCAAAGATTTCTTTCCATAAACCACCTCGTCGTGACTAAGCGGAAGCATGAAATTTTCAGTGAACGCATAGGTCATACTGAAGGTAAGGTCGTTTTGATGGTGCTTTCGATACACTGGTTCTTTTTTGAAATACTCCAAAGTATCATGCATCCATCCCATCATCCATTTCATACCAAAACCCAATCCTCCTATGAAAGTGGGTTTGGAAACCATAGGAAAGGAAGTAGACTCCTCTGCGATGGTTTGTACGCCTTCAAAACTAGCATACACTTCTTCATTCATCTCTTTTAAGAACGAAATAGTGTCAAGGTTCTCTCGTCCTCCAAATTCATTAGGTTCCCATTCGCCTTCTTCTCTGGAATAATCCAAATAGAGCATGGAAGCTACCGCGTCTACTCGAAGTCCGTCGGCATGGTAGCGATCCAGCCAGAAAATCGCATTACTAATTAAAAAGGCTCGTACTTCATTACGTCCGTAATTGAAGATCAAACTTTTCCAATCCGGATGGTACCCTTTTCTGCGGTCGGGGTGTTCATATAAATGGGATCCATCAAAGTATCCTAGTCCGTGTGCATCTTCAGGAAAGTGGGAAGGAACCCAGTCCAAGATCACACCAATGTTGTTTTTATGCAATTCATCGACCAGAAGCATAAAATCTTGAGGTTTTCCAAAACGAGAAGTAGGAGCAAAATATCCGGTAAGTTGATACCCCCAAGAAGGATCGTAGGGATATTCCATGATGGGCATGAATTCCACATGCGTGAAATTCATCATTTTCAGGTAGGCGGTAAGTTTTTTGGCAAGTTCGAGGTAGGTAAGCGGACGGTTCTCTTTTTCGTCAAACATCCAAGAACCCAAATGTACTTCATATACCGAAAAGGGTTTGTCGAGCTTTCCATTTTCCTTACGAGCTTCCATCCATTTGGCATCCTTCCAGGAATAATCTAAATCCCAAACCACGGAAGCGGTTAAGGGAGGATGTTCACAACGCAAGGCAAAAGGATCTGCTTTTTCAGTTTTTATATCGTTATGACTGGAATGTATTTTATACTTGTATTTATCTCCCTTCTGAACTCCGGGAATAAAACCTTCCCAGATCCCTGAGCCATCCCAGCGAACATTCAGTGGGTGTTCTCCTTCTATCCAATAATTGAAATCACCAATCACCGAAACTGCTTTTGCCGACGGAGCCCAAACCGCAAAATAGACCCCTTGCTCTCCTTCTAATTGGGTTAAATGCGCTCCTAATTTGTCATACAATCGAAAATGTTTCCCGGCCTTGAATAGGTTGATGTCAAATTCGGTAAAAAAACTATGTGGTTTTACTTTGCTCATAATGGTGGTTAGTCTAATTTCATAATTGATGCAATTCCTTCTAGCGGAATTACGGCCCATAGCGGTCGGGCATTCATTTCGTATCCTAGCTCATACACTGCTTTTTCCAACATGGAATATTTTAGGACATAGGCGCGCTCTTGTCGATATCCGATATTAATATTGGCGTTTTGAATTTTTTCGGTATAGGTTTCCAAAAAGACTCCAATAAAATACCGGTATAGTAATTCACCGGCGTGGAATAATTCTTCTTCCGATTGCGGATAATGCTCGCCATTGTTAAAAATGGTCGCGTAAATGGCGTAGTGAAAAGAGCGAAATAATCCTGCAACATCTTTTAAGGGAGGCTGTTTTACTTTACGATCGCGAATGGTGCTTTCAGGCTCTCCTTCAAAGTCCAGAATATAGAAATCTCCATTCTTTACAAGGATTTGACCTAAATGGTAATCGCCATGAACTCTTAATCGTTCTCCTTTTAGCTTCGTCCAATCGAAATCCAGAAATCGTTTTCTTATTTCATTTTTGTGTTCCAAGAATTGCTTTGCCAAGTCCAAGGTGAGACCTTCTAATTTATGTATGTTGTTCTCTACAGTATTTAGGCGGTTTTGGAATTGGTATAATAGCCTATTCTTTAACCAAACTTCATAATCTCCATTGAAACGTTCTGGGGTGAAAGCTGTCTCTTCAAATTCTGAGCCTAAAGCGATATGCATTTCCGCAGTGCGTACGGCCAGTTGTTTTAAATTTTGAAATAAACTCAGTCCCGCCCAATCGATAATCTCTGGAGCCACCTCACTAATCTTTAAACGTTGAAACATGTCGACATCCGGGAGGTGATGGACATTAATATGTTTGTCTTTTAAGTTTAAAAATACCCGATCTAACTTCTTCAACATGTATTCCCAGGCATCTCCTTCGTTGGGAACGAGCACCTGCATCAAAGCTATGGTGGTGATAATATTCTCACTGTCTTTAATATTCAAACTTCCCAAATAAGCGGGCGTGTTTTTATATCCTTTTTTATCCGATAGAAAACGCGACATTTCATAATCGGGATTTTTCGTGGCATAAATTCTTCTGAAAAACTTAATCACGCAACTATCGTTGATAATGATGGATGTATTGCTTTGTTCCATTCCCATGAAACGCGACGACTTATATTCGGTTTCCTTAAGGCTATCCCCTTTATGGTATTGCACTCGGGTGGTATCGTTGGGTTCGGAATTTAAAATACGTTCAAATACGAGCTTTCGAAACGCTTCCAAATTGATGGCGTCGATAATATAGCCATCCACACCGTTTATGGTTACTTTTAAAATCCGTTCTTCTTTAGCGAAACTCTCGTCGGTTACAAAGGCTATTGGCAAGAAGTAATGCTGGTAAAAGGCTTCTACAAAATTCACCTCGAGAATAAGTCCGTAATAAACCTCTTCATTTTGTTGAATTCTGAAATATTCTGTGAGTTCAATGTATTTTAATTTACTAGACTTTCCGCCATACCAACGTTGCTTAATGATGTAATCTTCCAGTACTTCCGAAAGGAACATCTTCATAAACCCGGGATCGTCCATAAGTTGTTCCCAGGTGGTATTAAAGTTGGACGGGGATTTCATTTTTGAAGTATCTAGTTTTGCCATTATTTATTTATTTTAAACAAATGAAAGGGCAATACAGGATGCAATTCTACATAATTCCACTCTTGCCCCCATATATAGCTGCTATTCGTTATTAAGTCTTGCACACGGAGCTGATGTCCAGCATGAATTCCGAGCTCCTTTAGCGGTAATTGCACCATTCCTTTTTGAGAATAATAAGGATCCAGATTCACGATACAAATTACTTCACTTTCTTTGGTGTCGTCGTGTTTGTAAAATGCAAGAAGGTTGTCGTTTTCTATGGTTAAGAATTTAATATTGTTGGTTTGCTGAAGGGCTTTGTGCTCTTTTCGAAACTGATTGATTTTCGTGATTAAAGTCGTTAACTTGTTTTCTACAGTCCAATCCCAATGCCTGATTTGAAATTTTTCTGAATCCAGGTATTCCTCTTTACCCGCAAGGGCGGCACCTTGCATATATTCAAACACAGGTCCGTAAATACCGATATTTGAAGAAAGCGTAGCTGCCAAGAAATACTTCTGCAGGTAGACCGATTCTAGATTCCCTTGCAGTGCCCATGGATTAATATCCGGCGTATTAGGCCAGAAATTGGGTCGGAAGAAATAGCGTTGATCCGTTTGCGTGAGTTCATACACATATTCAATAAGTTCGTGTTTGCTATTTCGCCAGGTAAAATAAGTATAGGATTGGGTAAACCCTTGTTTTGCCAATTGATGCATGATCTTAGGACGTGTAAAGGCTTCAGAAAGAAACAGTACATTAGGATGTTTCTTTTTTACTTCGGCGATGAGCCATCCCCAGAAATAGAATGGTTTGGTATGAGGATTGTCTACACGAAATACCTGAATTCCGCATTCTTCAACCCAGTAAAGGGCTGTGGCTAGCATCTCTTTCCAAAGATTCTTCCAATCAGGACTTTCAAAATAGATAGGTAAGATATCTTGGTATTTCTTCGGCGGGTTTTCGGCATATTGCACGGTACCGTCCGGACGCCATTTAAACCAATCCGGATGTTCCTTTACCCAAGGATGATCCGGTGCGGCCTGTAAGGCGAAATCCATGGCAATTTCAATATGGAGTTCCTTTGCTTTTTGAACCAACGATTTAAAATCGTCTACCGATCCTAATTCGGGATGTATATCCTTATGACCTCCCAACGCCGATCCTATACCCCAGCAGGAACCCACATCACCCTCTTTAGCGACGGTGGTGTTGTTCTTACCTTTTCGATTTACTTCTCCAATAGGATGAATGGGAGGGAAGTAAAGCGTGTCGAACCCCATTTTTGCTACCCTTGGAAGCAAGGTTTCACAATCTTTGAAGGTGCCGTGTTGTCCTGGTTTAGGTGAAGCCGAACGAGGGAAAAACTCGTACCAGGTGCTAAATCGAGCCTTTAAACGGTCGCAATACGCTCGGAGTACATGACTTTCGTTGGCCAAGTGTTTTTTTGGATGCTGTTCGAACAAATGATGCAACCGATCGGAAATAGCTTCCGCGATGGATTCATCATAAAGATCCGGATTTACAAAAGCCGATTTTAAATGGTTAAGGTAAGCAGCGTCTTCTTTGCTGCAATTCTTTAGGATACCATCAATGTATTCCACGCCTTCAAGCAGTTCGGAGGAGACTTTTTGATGGTCGTCAATTTTTCGATGAATTCCATGTTGCCAGTTCAGGGCATAATCAATCCAGGCTTCAATTTTATATTCGTAATACCCTTGTTTTTCAACTTGAAAACTTCCCGACCATCGATCATTTTCTAAAAGTGTCATCCGAACTTCATTCCATGTTTTACTTTTTTCATGGCGAAATTTGAGATGGGCGGCAACCACATCGTGGCCATCGGCAAGAATGTCTGCAGTTACAGGGATAATTTCATTAATCACACAGGTTATGGGATGCATTCCACCATCGAGCTCCGGGTGAATTTGCTCGATGATTACCCTACTTTGATTTAGCATAGAGATTTTAATTGCTTAGATAACGTTAAATATATAAAACAGAAGGCAATTAACGGTGAGATTTTTGATACTTTGAAAAGGAATCTCCTTATGATTGTGGAATATATAAAAAAACCCTTCCGGAGGGAAGGGTTGAATAAAACTAGTTGGTTAGTTAGTCTTCGTTTTCTGTTTCAATTGCAATAATTTGTTTTCCAGTGGTATAGATATCCGATTCAGAGAAATTAATTTGAGCCGAATTGCTAATTAGGATTGTTGACAATCCCGTGGTAGGATTAAAGTTGTTTTCAGCGATGATGAACTCTTTGATGTTTCTTCCGCGAGCCAATCCTATGGGTACTTCACCTCTTAATTGATTTTGAAATACATTAAAAACAACAAGCTGATCTAATTGATTGAAACTTTGGGGAACAGTGCCGGATAATTCATTACTGCTTAAATGCAATTGCTTTAATGCTTTTAAGTTTCCAAAACTGGCTGGAATAGTCCCCGAAAGGTGGTTGCCATTTAATGCTAAAACTTCTAAGTTTTTCAGGGCTCCTATTTGAGAAGGGAGTGATCCGGATATTTTGTTGAATGAAAGCTCAAGAACCTTCAATTGCTCGAGTTGAGATAAAGAAGCGGGAAGTGTGCCATTTAAATTGTTGAATAACATTCTAATCTCGGTGACATGATCATTCTCAATGGTAACTCCTTCCCAAAAGCTAACATCTTTTTTCAAATCCCATGATTGGTTCCATTCTTTTCCATTCGTACTATGGTACAAATCGGTTAATGCTTGAAGCTCGTTTTTCGGAACTTGAGCAAACAGGGAGGCTCCTAATAGGAGTAAATATACGGTGAGTAGGAAACGATTCATAATACGGGGCTAAGAATTACCCTACAATAATAGTATATTTACTTTAATATACCGATGTAATAATCAATATTTTCGATGAAATGCACAATCTAATGTTTTGAATATGAGATTATTTTCAATTTTTTTTACATGTATTCAAGGATTCAGTACCTTTATAAATCAATAAATGGAATATGCAAAAGAGTAATGCCGACATCCTGCGTGCGTGCAATGAAATGTGCAAGAATACCTTGATGGAGACACTAGGAATTGAGTTCGTAGAGGTATCAGATGAAACTATCACCGCTCGAATGCCTGTAAATAGTCGTGTTCATCAACCGGATGGTGTATTGCATGGGGGTGCTTCAGTGGCCCTTGCTGAAAGTGTTGGAAGTGCCGGTGCGCTGGTATTCCTTAAGCGTTCTGATGTGGTTATTCGAGGGATCGAAATTTCTGCGAATCATGTGAAAAGCGCTCGTGAAGGTCATGTTTATGCCCACGCAAAAATGATTCATCGTGGAAGAACGACACAATTATGGCATATCGATATACGAAACGATCAAAACGACTTGATCTCATTCATTAAACTAACAACCCTTACTTTGGAAACTTAGCCTATGTCACTAAACCTACTTAGCAAAAACGCCACCACCTATCTAAATTCCAAAAAACCCTTTGTATTGTTCTCCTTGCCAGAGCAACGAGAAGTTACAGGGTATTTTCAAAAGGATACCACGCGATTTCATTTTGAAGAAACAATGCAGGATGGATTTATTTTTCAGCCGTTTCAAATGGGTACGGATGGTTATGCCATTCCGGTGGAACATGCCACCGTTATCTCTGAAAGTTTTGAAGAATGGAAACCGAACAAAAACATCATTCCTTCCAAAGCTTCTATTGAGGCAAAAGAGGCTTATAAACAATTAGTTCAAGATGCAAAGGGATTGATTAGCGCAAAAAAAATACACAAAATTGTGACTTCACGCCGTGTGTCTTATCCGCTAAAGAATTTCGATATGCAGCTATTGATGGAATCGCTTTTTCCTATGTATGAGCATGCATTTCGATACATTTGGTATCATCCTGATACGGGATTATGGTGCGGAGCAACGCCGGAATTATTGTTGGAGGCAGATGGCGAATGTTTTAAAACGATGGCTTTAGCTGGAACGAGAAATATCCATGGCGATTCAAAAGTGATTTGGGAAGAGAAGGAGCGCGATGAACAGCAATTAGTGGTCGATGACATTACTTCGAAGTTGCAAAGCATACTTTCGGTGATAAAAATTTCTAAAACAACCAACCACACAGCTGGTTCTTTGGTGCATCTAAGAACCGATATAAGTGGATTTGTAAAAAAGGGAAAAGGCTCGCTGTTTTCCATAGCGCATACCCTACATCCCACACCCGCCGTTTGCGGAACTCCAACTAAAAAATCCTTCGGTTTTATTACTGAAAAGGAAGGCTATGATCGAGAGTTCTATACCGGGTATTTAGGGATTTTAGGACGTCAACACCAAGCGTCAAGTTTCTTTGTGAATTTGCGATGCATGAAAATCGAAGGTAACAATGCGCATGTTTACGTAGGCGGTGGAATCACAAAAGGATCTGATCCTGAAATGGAGTGGATTGAAACCGAAAATAAGCAGCAAACCATGCTGCGTGTTCTTGAACCTTTGCTTTAAAATATGAATAGGCCTTCGTATCTTTGCCACGAATGAACTACTCTTCAAATATCCTTTCGCAAACGATAATTCAGTTGTGCCTTGCAAAAGGAATTGAGCATATCGTCATATCTCCTGGGTCCCGAAATGCTCCATTGACCATTGGGTTTACAGATCATCCCTCGTTTCAATGTTATAGTGTTGTAGACGAACGTTCTGCGGCATTCTTCGGATTGGGGCTAGCCCAACAACTAAAAAAGCCTGTGGCACTGGTATGTACGTCGGGGTCGGCTTTGTTAAATTATTACCCTGCAATTGCTGAAGCTTTTTACAGCAACATCCCCTTAGTGGTGCTTTCTGCAGATCGCCCGATGGAGTTAATCGACATAGGTGACGGACAAACTATCCGACAGGAAAATGTATATGCTAATCATATTCTTCAAAATGCGAATCTTATTGAAGGAAACGAATTTCAAGAATTCAATGAAACGCTCATCAACCAGGCATTAAACGTAGCAATTTTGGACCATGGTCCCGTTCATATAAACATTCCATTTTCGGAACCCTTATACGATATCACCGAAAATCTCTTGGTACAACCAATAAATGACCCTCCAAAGGCGTCTATGGTTTCTGTGGATGTTCCTGATTCGTTTTTGAAAAAATGGCAAGAAAGTGGTAAAAAATTGGTACTCGTAGGAGCCTTGGAGCCTCATTCGTTGGCAGAAGAATGGGTTAATGTTCTTGCTGAAGATTCTTCAGTATTGGTATTTACGGAGACATTGTCGAACCTTCATCATTCAAACTTTATTTCAGCCATTGACCAATTAATAACGGCAATGAGCGAAGAAGAGTTTCAAAAGCTACAACCGGACTATTTGCTCACCATAGGAGGAATGATTGTTTCGAAGAGGGTGAAGGCCTTTCTACGTAAATATGCTCCAAAGGAACATTGGCATGTGGGCACACATAAGGCAAATGATACCTTTTTTAAATTAACCCATCATTTTAAGGTTGAACCGAATATACTTTTTGCTCAATTTTATAGGAATTCAAGCAGTGTGGAAGCAGAGTATCAGCAAGAAGGCTTAAAACTTAAAGAATACCGAGGGGCGATGCATCAAAAATTCTTGGAAGCTGTTCCTTTTTCCGATTTTAGTGTGTATCGCACATTGTTTGAACACATTCCTAACGGTTTACAACTGCATTTAGCCAATAGTGCGGCGGTTCGTTATGCACAATTATTCGATTCGAATCCCAAAGTAACAGTGTTTTGTAATCGTGGTACAAGTGGCATTGACGGTAGTACGAGTACCGCCATAGGTGCGGCAGTGGCAAGCAATACCCCCGTTGTTTTAATTACCGGAGACTTGAGCTTTTTCTACGATAATAATGCATTGTGGAACAACTATGTACCTGCGAATTTCAGAGTTGTGGTCGTGAATAATAGTGGGGGAGGCATTTTTAGAATCTTACCCAAAGCGCAACAGATGAGTCGTTTTGAAACATTCTTTGAAACAAAACATCAGCTTTCAGCAGCTCACTTGTGCAAAATGCACGATTGGGACTACGATTCAGCCAATAACCAGATGACCTTGGAAAATGCGTTAAGCAGTTTTTATGAAGCGTCGGAACGACCAAAACTCTTAGAGGTTTTTACACCGTCTGAACTAAATGATAAGGTGTTGAAATCTTATTTTAAAGCCATTGAATAGGATTAATCAGATTTGAATACCAACTGTGGCTGGTTACATCCGGATATGGAAAACTAAGAAGGCAATTGTCGAGGCTTTAAAATGTTCTTAATTTACTTTACAAATACATTATCTTTGCCACCATGCTGAAACTAGGGGAATATAACACATTAACGATCTTAAGAGAAACCGATCCGGGTTTGTTCTTGGGAGATGAAGAAGAAAATGAAGTACTTCTGCCACACCGATATAAACCGGAGGTCTATGATATTGGTGATAAGATTGAAGTCTTTTTATACTTAGACAATGAGGAGCGTCCCATAGCCACCTCAGACAAACCTTATCTTACCTTAAATACCTTTGGATATTTGCGTTGCAATGATGTAAATCAGTACGGTGCTTTCATGGATTGGGGCTTGGTGAAACAATTGTTCGTGCCTTTTAAGGAACAGGCTCGTCCCATGAAAATAGGAAGCTGGTATATTGTTTATTTATACTTGGATGAGAAGACCAACCGACTAGTGGGTTCGAGCAAGACGAATAAATATGTAAGTAACGATGAAATTACGGTCGAGAAGTTCGATGAGGTGGATGTTTTGGTCACCCACCTTACCGACAAAGGAGCGAATGTAATTATCAACGGAATTCATAAAGGACTCATTTTTATCGACGATATTTTCGAGGATATCCGCAGTGGAGATCGTTTGAAAGCCTACATTAAAAAAGTTCGGGATGATAAAAAGATTGATGTTGTTCTGCAACCGGCCGGCTATCGCAGTATTGAACCTAATGCCCAGTATATTTTAGATGAATTGAAAGCAGCAGGTGGGTTTCTACCTTTACACGACAAGACGGACCCGGAGGAAATTAAAAACAGCTTAGGACTTAGTAAAAAAAGTTTTAAAAAGGCAGTAGGCACCTTATACAAGAATAAACAAATTGAAATAAAGGAAGACGGGATTGAATTAATCTAGAATCCTCTTCCAACGCGATAAGGCGCACATCGCGGGCAAATTCCGAAAGGAGGACATGGGTCCATAAAATCAAGCCCACGTTGTTCTTTGTAAACGGCGTTCACCACTTTTGAAGAGCCGTCTTTGGAATATCCTGCCGCACCTCCAATGGCAGAAAATTTTTGTTTTAAGAGTTTTGAATCATATTCAGCGCGCTTAAAATTATCCTTTTTTTCTATGGCACTCGCCATGTCAACGGCCTCCCAATAATTCACAGCGGTTACTTTGTTGAAGTCGGATAAGGACTTTATTTCAAACGTCTTTATTGGTCCCAAATTCATTTCAAACGAACTTATTTCAGGCACATCGGGAAGAGAAGCTGCATCGATGGTGAAATATCGTGTATCAAAATCGTATTGTGCGCACAAAAGCACAGGTGACAATAATAAGATGAATAGCAATTTCTTCATTGGGTCAAAGCTATCAAAAATAGTTCCGAAGTAATTTTTCTTTTTAAATATTTAACTTTTTTGCTGTGGCTTTAGGCAGCGCGTCTTTGTGAATCATAATGCTAATCGCCTTTAAACGCATATAACTTTCACTGAAATAAACATAACCACCATTTGCATTTCTTGCAGGGTCGGTGCCCCAACTATTTTTTACTTTATAGTAGATGGTCCCATTCTGATCTTTTAACATTCCTGTGATGTGCATTAAATGATCATCGGAGGTAGCGCCACTTTCAAATTCTTGTTGTCGGTAGTTTTGATCAATGTTCATTTCCGGATAAACTCCTTGTAAGGCTTTTATGTTATTTTCAGTATTTGCCGGTACAACAGCCACCCCATCTTTTGAAGAGAAAGTGCGTTCACTTACATCACAGTCTAATTCAACGGTATAACCGTTCTCAAGTGCCTGATTTAAAACTGAAATGAGATCGTCTAAAGGGACATTATACATGCTTCCATTGCTCCAATTATCCATGATGTTCAGTATAAAGGAACTGTAAAAAGGAGCATGAGAGAAGGAAGTCAAGGTGAGGTAATCATTTGGATTAACTTTAGTCATCGCCATAAACGATTGAGGGGTATAACTTTTTCCTTCATAGGTAAAGGAAGTTGGATTTTTGCCTAAATAGGCATCTAAAACGCCTTCAACGGCCTGTTTCCAATGAACAGATCTTCTTTCCCCGGGGTTTTCAACCACCGTATTCAACATGGAGGTAAGAACAGCCACCAATTCGGCATGATTATGATTTTCAGCATTATCATATAGTCCGTTATAGGTTTCCTGTGGAACTAGTCCGTTTATACGAATAGAATTAATTACATCATGCGCGAGTCCGCCTTCAGCAAATTGCGCTTTCCCGTCCCTCATTACAAAGTTTTGTGCTTTTACCGGATAGGTATTTCGTACTGTGTACATTTCTGAAAGATCGATTGGAGTACCCGTAAGTCGGATTATTTCACTTTCCAAAAAAGAAGTGCTTGAAAAACTCCAGCATGTGCCGGTATTTCCCTGGCTAATCACCGGGGTTGTTTCAAGATTAATAATTTCTTTGAATTGGTAGGGTTGCTGACTCAAAACTGAACACTGGACTCCTAAAATTGCAAGAAGGAAAAATAAGCTGCGCATAATATTATATTTATCTTTGAGGTAAAAATAAGTATAATGCATCAACCTAATTGGAAAACCGTTAAAGAATATAGCGATATCACCTATAAAAAGTGTGATGGTGTTGCGCGAATTGCCTTCAATCGACCTGAAGTGCGAAATGCATTTAGACCGAAAACTACGAGCGAGTTGCTCGATGCCTTTCACAATGCTCAGGAGGATACATCCATAGGAGTTGTTCTTTTATCTGCTGAAGGGCCTTCACCAAAAGATGGCGTTTATAGCTTTTGTAGTGGAGGAGATCAAAGTGCTCGCGGTCAACAAGGCTATGTGGGTGAAGATGGTTACCACCGTCTGAACATCCTTGAAGTTCAACGATTAATCCGGTTTATGCCAAAGGCAGTTATTGCCGTAGTTCCCGGCTGGGCAGTAGGAGGAGGGCATAGTTTGCATGTGGTTTGTGATATGACCTTAGCGAGTAAAGAACACGCCATTTTTAAGCAAACCGATGCCGATGTAACCAGTTTTGATGGAGGTTATGGGAGCGCTTATTTAGCAAAAATGGTGGGTCAGAAGAAGGCGCGGGAAATCTTTTTCTTAGGCCGAAATTACAGTGCGCAGGAAGCTTTTGAGATGGGAATGGTAAATGCGGTGGTGCCACATGCCGATTTGGAACAAACTGCATTCGAATGGGCTCAAGAAGTCTTGGCAAAATCTCCAATTTCCATAAAAATGTTAAAATTTGCAATGAATCTCACCGATGATGGAATGGTTGGGCAACAGGTTTTTGCAGGAGAGGCAACTCGTTTAGCCTATATGACCGATGAAGCAAAGGAAGGGCGTGATGCATTTCTAGAAAAGCGAAAGCCCAATTTTGAGAAGAAGTGGCTACCCTAGTTTTGCTTTTTTTAAATGAATTCTTCAATAGAAAGGCTTCAAAAAGATATGATATTTATCATTTATCGACCGACCCCAATAAGATACTTTTACCATAAGAATCATTTAAACAATAATCGTAATCGCTCAACTTATGGAAAAGTCCAGACCAACCTTTCGATTTCTCCGCATCTTTTTAGGCATTTTTCTAATTGTGTATGCACTCAATAAGTTTTTTCATTTTGTTCCTTCTGATTATGGGGCAATGAATGAGGATGCTCAAGATTTTATAGATGCTGTTGCAGGATACCTACCATTCCTTTACATATTTGAAATTATTGTAGGACTGTTTCTCGTATTAAATAAATGGAAAACGGTTATTTACCTAGTATTAGCTCCATTATCTATAGCATTTTTGATGTTCAGTATCATTAATGGAGACTTGAATGAACTTTGGCCAGCCTTGCTGGTGGCAATGATTAATATGGCATTGATTTTATCTCGAAAAGAAAAATACAGTGAATTGTTTGATTAATTAAATTGAAAAAGCGTTAAGCGAAATGCCCGGTTTCTATAAGTGGAAAGAACCGGGCATTTTTTTTGACTACTGTTGGAAATAAAATTATTTATGTATTCGACACCTATTTTTTATATGCATCTGAATGGACTTTAGCGACCGCGCGACCGCTGGGATCGTTCATGTTTTTAAAACTCTCGTCCCATTCTAATGCCACGGGACTGCTGCATGCTACGCTTGGCACACTAGGGACACTTAAGGCTGCTGTGTCGCTGGGAAAATGTTCTTCAAAAATACTTCGGTAATAGAATTCTTCTTTTGAAGAAGGGGTTTGCAGTGGAAAACGATACTTCGCATTTTCCATTTGCTCGTTGGTAATTTCAGCATTAACCATTTCTTTTAAGGTGTCAATCCAGCTATATCCTACGCCATCGCTAAATTGTTCTTTTTGTCGCCATGCCACGCTTTCAGGAAGCATGTCTTCGAAGGCTTTTCTTAAGACCCATTTTTCCATTCGTTCGGGAGTAATCATCTTGTCGCTAGGATTTAAGCGCATCGCTACATCCATAAACTCTTTATCTAAAAAAGGAACCCGTCCTTCAATACCCCAAGCAGCCAGCGATTTGTTGGCTCGTAAACAATCATACTGATGTAATTTGTCTAATTTTCGTACGGTTTCTTTATGAAACTCTTCGGCATTAGGAGCTTTATGAAAATAGAGGTACCCACCAAAAATTTCATCGCTTCCCTCTCCCGAAAGCACCATTTTAATTCCCATTGCCTTTATAGCCCTAGCCATTAAATACATCGGTGTGGAAGCTCGTATCGTGGTAATATCATAGGTTTCTAGTTGATAAATTACATCACGAAGTGCGTCAATTCCTTCTTGGATGGTAAACTTTATTTCGTGATGAACAGTTCCTAAATGATTGGCAACCTTTTGAGCAGCAGCCAAATCAGGAGATCCTTCAAGTCCCACTGCAAAGGAGTGTAATTGAGGCCACCAAGCGCCTTCGGTATCTCCACTTTCAATACGTTTATCAGCGTACTTTTTAGCCAGTGCCGAAGTAATCGAACTGTCCAATCCTCCGGATAATAAAACCCCATAGGGAACATCACTCATTAATTGTCGATGCACCGCTGCATCCAAAGCTTCTCGTAATTCTTTAATCGATGTTTTGTTATCCTTGACATTCTCAAAGTCCATCCAATCGCGGGTATACCATTTCTTCAATGTACCCTCTTTGCTGTGGAGGTAATGTCCCGGTGGGAATAATTCGATTTTGGTGCAAACTCCTTCCAATGCTTTTAATTCGGATGCAATATAAAAGGTCCCATTTTGGTCCCAGCCCATATATAACGGGATAATTCCCATATGATCTCTGGCAATAAGATACGCATCGTTCTCCACATCGTAAAGTGCGAATCCGAAGATACCATTAAGGTCGTCCAAAAAATCTGCGCCTTTCTTCTGATACAAAGCCAGGATCACTTCGCAATCACTTTTGGTTTGAAATTTATAGCTGCCTTCAAACTGTTTGCGGAGTTCAGCATGGTTATAGATTTCGCCGTTGGCGGCAAGCACTAGGTTTTTATCTTCCGAAAGTAGCGGTTGTTTTCCGGATGTAGGATCTACAATAGCAAGGCGCTCGTGTGCCATGATTGTTTTAGGATGGTCGTAAATACCGCTCCAATCGGGACCTCGATGACGGATACACTTCGCCATGGTCAATAATTGGGGCCGTAATATTTCGGAGGGTTGTTTCAGGTCAAAAGCACATACAATTCCACACATATCATTTTTGTTTTAAATTTTTAATCAATAAAAAAACCCGTCAAATTTGAAACTTGACGGGTTCGGTATAGGGTACAAGTTTCTGTTACGGGTTTCCGTTATTATTATTATTATTATTAAAAACAGATAGTAACATTCCTTGTGATTTCAATGTTGAATGATAAATATCGCAATAATTTCTTACAAAATGTTGAATTCTAGGTTTTTTTTGAAAAAAAATTAGCGAAGCGCAGGATATTCTTCCGGATCTACTTCGTTAAAAATTGCATACACCTTTTCAAAAATATCTTCTGCCGATGGTTTAGAAAAATAATCTCCGTCGGTTGCATATGCCGGTCTATGCGCTTTTGCAGTGAGGGTTTGAGGCTTGCTATCAAGATACTGATAGGCATTTTGTTCATTGACTATTTGCTCCATTAGATAGGCTGAAGCGCCTCCGGGTACATCTTCATCGATGACCAACAAACGGTTGGTTTTCTGAATACTCTTTACCGTGTCGTGATTTAAGTCAAAAGGAAGCAATGATTGCGCATCGATTATTTCGACATCGATTCCTACTTGAAGCAGTTCGATCGCAACTTCTTGTACAATTCGCAAGGTACTTCCGTAAGAAATGATGGTGATATCATTTCCTTCCTTAACGGTTTCTACAACACCGATTGGCGTTTTAAATTCACCTAGGTTAGACGGCATTTTTTCTTTTAGTCGGTACCCATTCAGGCATTCTATAATCAATGCAGGTTCATCGCTATCTAGGAGTGTATTGTAAAATCCGGCAGCTTTAGTCATGTTTCTAGGCACCAAGATATACATGCCGCGAAGTAAGTGAATCAATCCGCCCATTTGAGATCCGCTGTGCCAGATTCCTTCCAATCGATGACCTCTGGTTCTTACAATCAATGGAGCTTTTTGTTTACCATTGGTACGGTATCGCACAGTGGCAAGATCATCACTCATAGTTTGCAAGCAATACATTACATAGTCCAAATATTGGATTTCAGCAATAGGGCGTAAGCCACGGAGCGCAAGACCAATTCCCTGACCTAAAATGGTCGCTTCTCGGATTCCGGCATCACTCACACGGAATTCGCCGTACTTCTCTTGCATTCCTTCCAAACCTTGATTTACATCACCAATGGTTCCGCTATCTTCCCCAAAAACTAAGGTTTCCGGGAATTTTGAAAATAGGTAATCAAAATTATCACGAAGGATCACACGTCCGTCAACCTCTTCCGATTCATTTGAATAGGAAGGAACTACTTCCTTCACATTGGTAGCTTTGTTGGGCAGATTGGAGTATAAGTTCGTACTGTATTTTGGTTGAACAATTTCGAAGTAATTATTCACCCAATCTTGAAGTTGTTTCTTTTCAGGAGTCGATTCACCAACCACATAGCGCAGTGCCTTACGGGCACGTGAGATGACATCCCTTCGAAGCGGTTCGCTCTCAGACGCCAGATCCTCTTTAATTTTATCGATGAATACTTTATTCGGGCTCGATTCAGCAACATTCCCGATGAGTGTAATTGCCTCTTTTTGTTCTTGTTTATGAGGTGCTAAAAATGCTGTCCAAGACTTTGTTTTAGCCTCACGCACTTTTTTCTTCAATGATTTCTCCAACTCAACCAATTCTTCCTCGGTGGCGATGTTGTTTTCAATCATCCACGTACGCATTTTAAGATTGCAGTCGTGATCCTTTTCCCATTGAAGTCTTTCAGGGCTTTTGTAGCGCTCATGGGACCCACTTGTAGAATGTCCTTGGGGTTGGGTAAGCTCAACAACATGAATTAGTACCGGAACATGTTCCTCACGAGCCAATCTTCCTGCCTTCTCAAAGGTTTCAACAAGTTCGGGATAGTTCCATCCCTGCACTTTAAAAATTTCGAATCCGGGTTTTTCATCGGTTCGTTGGAAACCACTTAGCACCTCTGAAATATCCTCTTTGGTGGTTTGATGTTTTGCATGAACAGAAATTCCGTATTCATCGTCCCAAACACACATCACCATGGGGACCTGTAAAACTCCCGCTGCGTTAATCGTTTCCCAGAAAAGACCTTCACTCGTACTTGCATTACCAATGGTTCCCCATGCGACCTCATTCCCTTTGTTTGAAAACTGAGATAAGTGCTGAACTTCGGATACATTCCTGAATATTTTTGAAGCCTGCGCCAATCCTAAAAGACGAGGCATTTGTCCGGCGGTAGGGGAAATGTCCGAACTGCTATTTTTTTGCTCAGCCAGATTTTTCCAAGAACCATCTTCATTCAAACTATGGGTCATAAAGTGACCTCCCATTTGCCTTCCGGCACTCATGGGGTCTGCTTCAATAGAAGTATGGGCATATAATCCGGCAAAAAAGCCTTCGATGGAAAGTTCATCCAATGCCATCATAAAAGTTTGGTCGCGATAATAACCACTGCGCCAATCACCGTTTTTAAAAGCTTTGGCCCAAGCTAATTGCGGCACCTCTTTTCCATCACCGAAAATTCCAAATTTTGCCTTTCCGGTAAGTACCTCACGACGTCCTAGCAAACTACATTCACGGCTTGTTACCGCGATGGTGTAATCATTGATTACTTCCGACTTGAAATCTTCAAATGAAAGTGATTCGTTTGCTTTAGGGTTTGTCTGCATGAAGTACTGGTTTTATAACGCAAAAGTAGCGAAAAAAGTAATGCAAGACAATGCAAAAATTTTAATGATTTCTCAGTAAAAACCCTTAAAATTTTAATTATCTGTATTTTTATTACGTATTTCGACAAAAAGCCTGCGAATGAGCAAAAAGAAAGGCAGCCCATGAAAGCATAAGTCAAAATAATCCATGGCTGTCATCCCCACTCCGCCTCCGGCAACCCATTTTAGTTTACCCCACAAATGTGGCTCGGGAAAAAATGGAGCAAGGCCCAGGGTAAGGCAGAGAAAAATAATAATGCGCCAATTGTTTAGAATGTTCATATTAGTACCATTTTCTTGTGAATAGTCCAAAAAGGGTTTTAATATCGAGCGTTACGATAAAGCGCACGCGAGTGTCGTAGCCCGGTAGCCCTGGTTCCCAACCTAAATTGGAATAGAGTGGGAAGTATACTTCAAAGTAATCGGCGACCAAGTTTGCACGAATTCCTGCGTCGTATACCGTTTTAGCGTTAAAGCCCGTATTTTTAACCAAACCAACGTCGGCATAGGCATAGATCCATTTCCAAATATTGGTACTGGCATTAAGTGTCATGATCCAATCGTTGGCGAAGGCGGGCTCTAATTTTGACTTAAAACCACCTTCCGCGATAATAATTTGCTGACTAAATAATCCGGTATCTTCACTTCGTCCATAGTAATTGTAGTCGAAGAGATAATCGGTAGGTCGGTCCAAAGCAAAGCTAAAATAGTCGTCTTCCGGATTTGTAGCATTCCGCAGAAAAAGGCCTGCAAAAAAACGAACGTCTAATTGACGGTTGCTTAAAAAGAGTTTACGGTACTCTAATTGGGTGGAAATTTTACTAAAGTTCTTTGAGTGCTGAAAGTCAAACAGGGCTCTGTAATAATTAATGAGGTTCTTATCTGAATATACATACTGAGCGTTGTAAACATTATAGTTGGGCTCCTCGGCCATATTTTCAGGATCCTCATCTCGATTTACGTTTACGTTTCTCAAATTAATAAAATGACGTTTGTTCTTTCGCAAGTCTTCATGGTCTCGAAATGAGAAGGTCACAAAAGGAGAAAAACGTTTATAGAAGAGATCTGTATTGTAGGAGAAATAATTTCCGCTAACACCATAACGTACCGAATAAAGATCACTTCCATCGATTAAATCGGTATAGAGCAGCGACCCTTTTCCAACAAGAGTTTTTGAGCGGAATCCGTATTGTGGTTCAATGCGGTAATGAAATCCTTTGGGTAAAAACGTCTTATTGTAAAGCTTTGGCCCTAGGCTAAATCCATCGTATAAGTTATAGCCAAAAACAGGCATAAAAAACATCTGATTGTAGCGAGGGTCCTCAACGTCCTTTAAAAGTCGCACCTGCAAAGGTCTATTAAGCAGGCCGGTAACATTTTTGTAATTATTTCTGCGATTGTATTCCGGAATAACACCTTCATGGTTGAGCACCAATTTTTTTATTCCTTCCTTCGGAATCATTATAGAAGTAGAGCCATTGATAGGTTCCAGCCACTTTTTTAGAACAACTTCATCCTTATTGATTCCATACAAGGAAACCGGCATTTTATTGTTTCGAGTGTTTTTCACAGTGACCCTTAACGAGTCTCCCACGGTTTCTACCTGCTGAATCTTGAAATCGATGGTGGTTCTTTTTCCGATGTAATCGTCAAAAAACCAATCGACAGGTAGGGAAGTGTTTGATTCAAGAATATTTTTAAAATCTTCAGGTTTCGACGTTTTTAGTAAATCATTTTTGTAAAACTCTGACAAGGATTTTTCTAAGTTTTCTTTCCCTATATAATCACTTAAATATTGTAATCCAGTTCCCGCTAAATAGTCGTTGGCAATATTTTTATTGAATTTAAGTAAGGAGTCTTTTGGGGTAACAAGCGACTGATGTAAATTATTTCTTGCCACGTTTAAGTAGAGAAAAGGATATTGGTCATTGAATTCCAATTCGCTGGCATGCGACCATCGAATAATGAAAAACTCACTCATATTTCCCATAATCTTGATGTCGGGATAATACGTATTTACGTATTCGCTCATCAAATATATTTGCAGGGCACCATGAAGCCAATAGTCGTTTCTGGGGTTTATGGGCAGTGTAGTCTCAATATACTTTCTGGTGATGGTTTTGAGCAGTTCCATATCCATTTCAAAACCTGCAGGAAAGGGACTAATGAAGTCGGGAAGCTGATTGAGTCCATAGACCGGATTATTTCTATAATCGGCATCGCTAATCACTAACTTTTTAAAAGGATAGGGGCCTAATTTGTCTTGTAGAAATCGAGTAATGCGGTCTACCTGTAAGGCTTTAATAGCAGGAGTCACTTTTTTGTCCTTGATGTCGGTTACTAATTCAAGTTGATCGGTAACCACGCTTCGAAACCCAAGGGTTTTATCTAAATAGATAGTGGCTCCCATTCGATTTTCACCGGTTAAATGAGCCACGGTATAACCTTCAGTGGTGATCTCATTTGAATTATTGAGGTCGCTAAATAATTTATAGGATTCTGGATATTTGAAATTGATAACAAACTTCGAAGGGGGCATATAGAAATCGTCTGTATTCTTATTGCTATAGACCTGCCAGCCATGATCGTAAACTCCCGGTGCAATAAACCAATAGCGAAGTTTGTAATCGCCAAATTTGCTTATGCCGTAGCGCGTAAATTTATCATCGGGAATTTTTACTGAATATTCTAAGTACATCGTTTCCGAAGCACCTGGTGCGAGCGCTGACTTCAATGGGATTCTTAGAAGGTCCAATTCTTTTCCTCGCTCCCAAAGATAGGCCGTTCCCGAAGGGGATTTTATGGACGATATTGTTGTTCGTCCTCTATTTTCGTCGTTCTCAAAGTGAAAAGCGCTTTCAAAATTTTCGGCAAATCGCTTTGCTAGAGGCGTTGTTTTGCTCGAAAAGCTATTCGCCCAATCGGTTAGAAATATCTCCTTAAGGGTATCCTGAGAGCTGTTTTTATAGATGAGTTGTTCTCGAATTAAGAGGGTGTTGTTTTCATTATCTAAAGTGGCGTCCAGCGTTATGGAATGCTGGGCATTTACTGAAAACAATCCCGAGTAAATAAAAACTAAACAAACAATTAACCTATTTAAAATTAATGTGTTATATGTGCTTACCTTAAGCATACATTAAATTTATTTTTGGTTGAAAGAACGTTTGGTTACCACCTAGAAAGGTATAAGTTTCTAAAGGATTCTGACTTGTTAAAATGAAATTCATACAAAGGATAGTACCATTGAAAATAATTGAAAAGACAACTTTTAGACACAAAGGAATACGCTTCATAATTAGTTCGCTCTAGAAATTCGGACTTAAACTAAATTCTTCGTAGAAGCTGTTTAAGATATGCAAGACTTCATCTTCGGTATCCACTAGGTGAAGCAGATGGATATCTTCCGGGCTAATATTCCCCATGGTCAAAAGGGTGTTCTTAATCCATTCGAACAAACCGCCCCAAAACTCGGTGCCGACAAGAATGATTGGGAAGCGATCTATTTTGTGGGTTTGAATAAGAGTTAAGGCTTCAAAAAGCTCATCGAGTGTCCCAAATCCTCCGGGCATAACAACAAATCCTTGCGAATACTTTACAAACATAACTTTGCGTACAAAGAAGTAATCAAAGTCCATGCTTTTATCACTATCAATAAACTGGTTGTCTTTTTGTTCAAATGGCAGATCGATATTTAGTCCGACGGAGGTTCCTCCCGCTAAATGGGCTCCTTTGTTACCGGCTTCCATAATTCCGGGACCTCCTCCTGTAATTATACCATAGCCATTTTCTGTAATTTGTTTGGCAATACTTTCTGCAAGCAAGTAATAGGGATGATCCGGCTTTGTGCGTGCCGATCCGAAAATCGAGACACAGGGGCCAATCCGACTTAATTTCTCGTAACCGTTAACGAATTCACCCATTATTTTAAAAATGGCCCAAGAATCGTTGGTCTTAATTTCATTCCAGTTTTTATGTCGTTTTTCGTTTCTCATAGCTCAGCTTCTTATTTACGAAAGTAATTCTTTTTTAAGGAAATGCGCCGTGTAACTCTTTTCTGAAGTGATCAATACCTCGGGAGTACCTTCTGCGATAACTTCACCGCCATTTTTTCCTCCATCTGGGCCGATATCGATAATATAATCGGTTGTTTTGATCACATCCAAGTTGTGTTCAATGATGAGCACCGTATTTCCTTTGTCTACCAGTTTATTCAAAACGAGTAGGAGTACTCGAATGTCTTCAAAATGAAGGCCGGTCGTAGGTTCATCAAGAATATAAAAGGTATTTCCGGTATCTCTTTTTGAAAGTTCCGTCGCGAGCTTGATACGTTGTGCTTCACCCCCTGAAAGCGTTGTAGATTGCTGTCCAAGGGTAATATATCCCAAGCCCACATCTTGGATTGTTTTTAATTTTCGATAGATCTTTGGAATGTTCTCAAAAAACTCGCAAGCTTCATTGATGGTCATTTCTAGAACATCGTAAATCGATTTTCCTTTGTATCGAATTTCGAGCGTCTCGCGGTTAAATCGCTTTCCTTGGCAAGTTTCGCATTCTACATAAACATCCGGAAGGAAATTCATCTCAATTACTTTTAATCCACCTCCTTGGCACGTTTCGCAACGACCGCCTTTCACGTTAAAACTAAAGCGTCCCGGTTTATATCCGCGAATGAGTGCTTCTGGGACCTTTGCGAATAAATTACGGATTTCCGAAAAGACTCCGGTATAGGTAGCTGGATTCGATCTAGGAGTTCTTCCAATGGGCGATTGATTGATGTCAATGACCTTATCGATGTTTTT
>JAHEMY010000081.1 GCA_024643425.1 Flavobacteriaceae bacterium | reverse complement strand
TAGCCATATTAGTGATGTAAATCAACTTGGTAATAACAACGCCTCTGATGTTTACCAAAATAACTAAATCAAAATTTGAATCCCTACCTAAATTTTTGGTAGGAATTCACTAAAAATATATATTAAATGAAAAAACTAATTTTTACAGCTGCCTTTTTGATGGTAGGGGTATTGGTCTTCGGACAAGCGAACAACAGTTCCGTGAACCAGACTGGTTCAGGTAACGGGTCTACTGTTGATCAGACCGGCATGACTAATGGCTCCACAGTAGATCAGGTGGGCGATGCGAACACTTCCGATGTTGATCAAACAGGAGCTAGCAATAATAACGATGTTGATCAACGTGGGAATGAAAATAATTCCGATGTAGATCAGCTTGGAGATAATAATACAGCTCAGGTTCATCAGGGGTTCGACACAACAACGCCCGAAAACGATCGTAATGATGCGATGATTGATCAAAATGGAAATTCAAATTCTGGACATATTGATCAGTACACTGGAACGGATGGTTCTGATGATAACGACGCCGATATATGGCAAATAGGAAATAACAACACTTCCTACATCGCTCAAATAGGTGATTTCAACTGGGGTCAGAATGAGCAAATTGGTGATAATAACAATGGCTATGTTTGGCAGGAAGGTAATTCCAACTATGGAGGTGCCGGTCAATATGGAGATTATAACGATAGTAACATCTCTCAAATTGGAGACTCGAACTTTGCATTGACCTATCAAACTGGTATTTTCAATGGAAGTGCAGTTAGTCAAAATGGAAATGACAATGATTCTTTTGTCGATCAAAATGGAAACGCCAATAGTTCGTTGGTCATTCAAAATGGAAATTTGAACGACTCCGATGTTCTTCAAACCGGAAATAACAATGGATCTGGAGTTTCTCAAAGTGGAAATGAAAATCAATCCCTAGTAACTCAAGATGGATCACTAAATAATAGTAGTGTATTACAATCCGGAGACTTGAACTATAGTAATGTAGATCAAGATGGATACGGAAACTTTAGTGATGTGAAACAATATGGAACAGAGCATGATAGTTATGTGACACAAACTGGAAACTTTAACTCAAGTGGTGTGATTCAAACCGGAAACAATCATCTAAGTAATGTTACCCAAATTGGAAATAACAATATTTCAACGGTAAATCAGTCTAACTAGGTTATAGTTTAATGTAATTATTTGAATCACTTCGATTCAATCCTAAATTCTAAGGTAAGGGTAAGTGATGCTTACCCTTACTTTTTAAAAAAATGCTATCTTTAATAAAAACCATTCAGATATGAAACAGTTTTTTTCTTTAGTAGCCGTACTTATTTTTACTTATGGAACGACGGTTTCTGCTCAAACGTATATTAGAGGTAATAGTGCTTCGGAAGCTCAAGTTGACGTTGCAAATTTGCCAAGTAGTTTATTAGCATCTCAAGTAAATGCTTCAGGTCGCGCTCCAATAGCAGGTAATTCTGTGTTTATCGAACAATTGGGTAATGGTAATGAAGCTTTGGTCGATACACGTTCTAACGAAAGTGAAATTCAATTGGTCCAGCGAGGATCAGACAATGGAATCTTTCTAAATACAGTGGCCGATCAAATTAATCAAAGCGTGGTTCAACAAGGAAATAACCATCGCTTGGTCGATTTTGGGGCGACTACTCAAATTCAAAATTTGGAAGTGATACAATCCGGCAACGGTCAAAACCTAATGCTTCATGGAACCAACTCAATTTCAGAGAAAATGACTATTTCCATGCAAGGACAAAATCAATCCCTTGAATTAAGGAATTTTAATTAACCGAAATGTTTCGCAAAAATCATTTTATTTTATGCGCCATGTTTTTGGCTTTTCAATCGCTGTTCGCTCAGATTTACAATACTGAAGTGGAAGCGAAAATCGATTTATCTTCCAATGGTGAATTTTTTGAAATAACCGGATTTGCCAATAATAAAACTTTTAGCAACCGTTCCTTGCATTACGTACTTGACGTGATACGCACCGAGAATGGAAACACAAGCAACAACAAGCAAGAAGGAGACTTCGTACTTGCTTCACAAGAAAAACGAGCCTTATCAACTACATCGGTAAATAGCAACGACAAAAATCGTGTGATTATTCTACTGTTAATTTACGACGAAGAAAATAATATTCTAGGGAAAGATCGAATCGCCATGAATGAGGTGGATAATGACAATAAATTCAAAAAAGATATTTTGGAAAACAACGAGTTGTCCGATGACCTTAACAGAGGAGGGGAAGATGGTATTGGACTTTTAAGAGGCATCGTCGTTGAAAATACGATCACCAAACCCGGGCGTGATTTTTTTCGTTTATACGACCAAAAATACCGTGATAAAAAAATAAACGGAGAAAAAATAGTGACCATAGATGAAGTATTGGCACTTGGAACAAACACAAAGATTCAATTGAAGGTAGATAGCGATATCATCTTTCAATTCTTTGTAAACCCAAGAGCCGATTATATTGACGATATGGTAGATTATGCCATTCAGAAAACAGATCTCTATTTCCGTCAATTGGAAAGAAACCGCAATCTCGTAAAAAAGTATTAGTTTAGACCTATGAAAACATTTGTAACCATTTTCTTACTCATTTCAAGTAGCATGTTATGTGCGCAACAATTGGTTTACAAGCCGGTGAATCCAATGTTTGGAGGCGACACATTTAATTATCAACAGTTGTTAGCTTCTGCGAATGCTCAAAATTCATTTACCGATCCTAATAGTTCTGACCGGAATCGCAGCGGGTTGGATCAGTTTTCAGAAAGCTTGAACCGACAAATATTAAGTCAGTTGTCACGATCGTTTTTCGACCAACAATTGGGCGATGGATTGTCAGCAGGATCCTATAATTTTGGAACTCTAGCAATTGAAATATTTGATTCGGCCGAAGGATTAGTAATCAATATATTAGACACATCCACAGGCGAAGAAACACAAATTATTGTCCCCAACTAAGTAACCTTTAAGCAGCCTTAATGACTAAACCAATCTATATAGCGGCCTTATGTTTATTCCTATCAGGTTGTGGTGCGTATTTTAATCAGCCTGTTAGCCAGAAAGCAGCTAGAACCGGTGAGCTCACTCCGAAATCAAAAACATTGAGAGATCTGCCATTACCCAAAGATCCGGTGGTTGTAGGTGTTTATAATTTTAAAGATCAAACAGGACAGTACAAGTCGGTTGAGAATGGAAGTACTTTTAGCACCGCTGTAAGTCAAGGGGCAACAACCATGTTGATCAAGGCACTTGAAGACTCAAAATGGTTCACGCCAATTGAAAGAGAAAACATTTCAAACTTATTAAACGAACGAAATATTATTCGCTCTACGCGTGATGAGTTTTCCAAAAGAGACAATAAGGCTCAAGCTCCTTTACCACCTTTATTATTTGCAGGAATTTTACTTGAAGGAGGAGTAATCTCCTACGACTCCAATATTTTAACAGGCGGAATGGGAGCTCGTTATTTTGGAATTGGAGGATCCACACAATACCGTCAAGACCGACTTACCATTTATTTAAGAGCCGTATCCACTTCCAATGGAAAGATTTTGAAAACGGTTTATGTCTCCAAAACCATCTTGTCTCAAGCCCTTGATGCAAGTTTATTTCGCTATGTTAACTTTCAACGATTATTGGAGGTAGAAACCGGAATCACAAAAAATGAACCGGTGCAATTAGCCATGAAGGATGCCATTGAAAAAGCAGTGGAATCCTTGATTATTGAAGGGATTCAAGAAAAACTTTGGGGTACATTAGAGGGTGAAGAAACTGATAATAAATTGGTGGAAGAATATGTAAAAGAAAAGGAAGAAGAGGAATCACGTCTTTTATACGACCGTAAACAATTTGAACTTGATCGAAGAAATTCAATGGGTGTCAATGTATTTACTACTCTTTTTCAAAGTGATTACAATAAAAAACCTCTAAGTTATGGCACATCTTTGCATCTAACACGGCGTCTAACCGATAATTTTGGATTGTCATTAAAAGGGAGCTACTTGTTTTTGGAAGCCGGGAATAATTACAAAGAAGACTTTATAACTTCCGATTTAAATATTGAAGCATATATCTTACCCCATGACGATATTTCACCATTTATTTATGCAGGAGGTGGAATGAGTTTTAACCCTGATGTACGAGGTAATAATTCTTATAAAATACATAATAAGTTTAAAGTTCAGGGAGGCGTTGGTGTTGATGCCCGTCTATCTCAAAATTGGGGATTACGAGCCTTTGCCGAAGGAGATTTCTTTTTTGACGATGACATCGATCGAGTTGTAAATGGAAAACATGATGACTATTTTTTTACTTTCGGAATAGGCGTGAATTATTTTTTTAATTTAGGGAATAGAGGGAAGAACAAACTTCAAATTGAAGCCCCGAGCTCTATTGAACCCGTAAACGAATCAGAGCAATGAAAATCATAATAAAGTACTTAGCATTTCTTTTATTATCGATATCGGTAATCCTTTCATGTTCAGAAGACGGTATAGATGAGAACGGTAGAGGGGAACTTACGGGAACCGTGGTTACTTCTGGAGATAATTTGCCCTTGGCGAATGTAAAAATAACGACCTCACCGGCTTCAAATACGGTTTTTACAAATTCTCAGGGTACCTTCACTATTGAACAAGTCCCAACGGGAGAGTATTCGGTTCAGGCCCAATTGGATGACTATGTTACTGCTTTCGAAGCAGCCAATATTCTTGATGGCTTGACGACCAATGTTGTTTTTGAAATGCAACTCTCATCACAAGATAATCTTCCCCCATTGGCTCCCGTATTGCTCACTCCAGCAGATAATGAAACAGAAGTAGGTACCGAGGTCGAGTTTGTATGGAATTCATCAAATAATGATGATGATGAAATAATTTATTCGTTCGAATTAAGAAATGGCCAGACCAATGAAATTGTCATTACAGAAAGTCTTGCCGATACAACTTACGCGATGAGTGGCTTGGAATTAGGAGTTAATTATTTTTGGCAAGTAAGTGCCGATGACGATGTCAATCCCATTGTAGAAAGTGCAATAAGCGGTTTTACCACAAAAGACCCCAATTTAAATCGATTCTTTTATGTGAAAAAGATGGGGAATAATAATGTGATTTATTCTGGTACAGATGGTGGCGACGGAACCATGAATGAAAATGAAATTCAGCTTACACCTTTGGATGCAAATAGTTTTAGACCACGAAGAAATCAAACCTCCGATAAAATTGCTTTCTTAAGAACCGTAGGTGCCGACACTCATTTGTTTACCATGAATGTGGATGGTTCTGAAACGGACCAAGTGACGTCATCAATTCCTGTAGTTGGATTTCGTCAAGATGAAGTAGATTTCACTTGGCACCAAAATGGTCAAAAGTTGTATTATCCTAATTTAAATAAGTTATACTCAATTAATGCAACAGGTTCTGGGAATACTTTAATTTTCCAAGCCGCCGCGGGAGTCTTTATTACCGAGGTGGACGTGAATGAATCTAATAATTTAGTAGCGATTAAGACCAATGACGCCAATGGTTATAATGCACGAATCTTTATTTTGGATCCTAACACCGATTTGGAAGTAGACGTGGTAATTGAAAATGAGGCGGGAGCATTAGGAGGTATCGATTATTCAATCGACGGTACGAAGGTGCTTTATACGCGCGATATTTCTGGATTTGAAAATGGAGATTACAGACGTTTGGATTCTCGACTTTTCATACATAATTTGCTTGATGATACAACGGTAGAGTTAAGTTTGGATAAACCGGCCGGAACAAACGATCTAGATGCTAAATACGCTCCTAATGAGGGATCGGTGATATTTATGAATACCTCAAATGATGGAGTTTCAACCAAAAACATTTATCGCATATTATTGGACGACACAAATAATCGTGAGCTATTATTCACCAACGCCTTCATGCCCGATTGGGAGTAAAACTCAAAAACAATATTCTTAAACCTCACATGCCAAATGTGAGGTTTTCTTTTTTTACCTTTGCACCATGAGTGAAGAAGTATCCAAGCGTTATGCCCAAAGAGGGGTTTCTGCCTCTAAAGAAGAAGTGCATCAAGCCATAAAAAATGTAGACAAAGGGCTCTTTCCGCAGGCTTTTTGTAAGATTGTACCCGACCACTTGACCGGGAGTGAAGATCATTGTTTGGTGATGCACGCCGACGGAGCCGGGACCAAATCTTCCCTAGCCTATATGTATTGGAAAGAAACCGGTGATGTTTCTGTTTGGAAAGGAATCGCTCAAGATGCATTAATTATGAACATCGATGATCTACTTTGTGTAGGTGCTACAGATCATATCATGCTCTCATCTACCATTGGAAGAAATAAAAACTTGATAACCGGAGAAGTAATTTCTGCGATTATCAACGGTACGGAAGAGTTACTCGCCGACCTAAAATCGTTTGGTGTTACAATTCACTCTACAGGGGGTGAAACAGCCGATGTTGGCGATTTGGTGCGTACCATTATCGTAGATTCAACCGTAACCGCGCGTATGAAACGATCGGAAGTGATTGATAATGCAAATATTCGTACCGGAGATGTAATCGTTGGATTGGCTTCTTTTGGTCAGGCAACTTATGAAAAGGAATATAATGGAGGTATGGGAAGTAACGGACTCACCTCAGCGCGTCACGATGTGTTTCATAAATACCTGTCTGAGAAATATCCGGAAAGTTTTGATAGTGCGGTTCCACAAGATCTTGTGTATTCTGGTTCTAAAAAATTGACTGACAAGGTAACGGATAGCCCGATAGATGCGGGTAAGTTAGTGTTATCCCCAACGAGAACGTATGCACCCATCATAAAAAAAATACTATCCTCAGTGAACAGAGAATCCCTACATGGGATGGTACACTGCAGTGGAGGAGCACAAACCAAGATTCTTCATTTTATAGAGAACCTGCATATTGTTAAGGACAATCTCTTTGAAGTACCACCTTTATTCAAACTTATTCAAGAAGAGAGTAAAACCGATTGGAAGGAAATGTACCAGGTATTTAATATGGGGCACCGTATGGAACTTTATGTAGCTCCTGAAATTGCTGAAGAGATAATTTCGATTTCTGAATCGTTTGGAGTGGCTGCGCAAATTGTAGGAAGTGTACATGCTTCAGAAACTAAAAAACTTACCATAAAAAGCGAAAAAGGAACCTTCGAATACGAATAGAATTTGAACCGCTAAATTTCGTAAATTTGCAACTGCCCAAATGAAGGGTGAATACATATGTTAGAAAAGCTACAATTAATAAAACAACGTTTCGACGAGGTGAGTGATTTGATCATTCAACCGGATGTGATTAGTGATCAGAAGCGTTATATCCAATTAAATAAAGAATACAAAGACCTTCGTGAGATGATGGAAAAAAGGGATGAATACATCACCTTAACCAACTCTGTAAACGAAGCGCAAGAAATTATTTCCGACGGTAGCGATGCTGAAATGGTCGAAATGGCTAAGATGGAATTGGAGTCGGCCGAAGAACGAATCCCTCAATTGGAAGAAGAAATAAAATTCTTATTAATTCCTAAAGACCCCGAGGATGCCAAGAATGCTGTAATGGAAATTCGAGCAGGAACCGGAGGGGATGAAGCAAGTATCTTTGCGGGAGATCTCTATAGAATGTATACGAAGTATTGCGAAGGAAAAGGCTGGAATGTGAGCGTGGTCGATTATAACGAAGGTACCAGCGGTGGTTTTAAAGAAGTTATTTTTGAAATTAATGGAGAGGATGTCTACGGAACTTTAAAATATGAAGCCGGAGTACATCGCGTTCAACGGGTTCCACAAACCGAAACCCAGGGTAGGGTGCATACCAGTGCGGCTACAGTCATTGTGCTTCCTGAAGCGGAAGAATTTGATGTTGAATTGGATATGAGCGAGGTTCGTATTGAACGAACTACTTCTACTGGACCTGGAGGGCAATCGGTGAATACCACCTATTCAGCCATTAAATTACATCATGAGCCAACGGGGATGATCGTGAGTTGTCAGGATCAGAAATCGTCGCACAAAAACTTAGAGAAAGCCCTGAAAGTATTGCGTTCGCGATTGTATGAGTTGGAGCTTGCCAAGAAAATGGAAGCCGATTCTGAAAAACGTAAGAGCATGGTTTCTTCGGGAGACCGTTCGGCAAAAATTAGAACGTATAACTATCCGCAAGGGAGAGTAACCGATCACCGAATCAACCTTACTTTATACGATTTGGGAAACATTATGGACGGTGATATTCAAAAGATTATTGATGAACTTCAGTTGGTTCGAAATACCGAGAAACTGAGCGAAGCCGGAGAGACCTTTTAATGACGACCGAATTCCTCATAGAACAAATTCATAAGAAGAAATCCTTTCTTTGTGTAGGTTTGGATGTGGACCTCAATAAAATTCCGAAACACCTTTTAACTGAGGAAGACCCTATCTTCGAATTCAATAAAGCCATCATCGATGCTACTCATCACCTTGCCGTCGCCTACAAACCGAATATTGCTTTTTTTGAAGCTTACGGACTAAAAGGATGGCAAGCACTGGAAAAAACAATAAACTATCTTAACGAGAAGTACCCGGAAGTATTCACCATAGCCGACGCAAAACGAGGGGATATTGGAAATACTTCTAAAATGTACGCCAAAGCTTTTTTAGAAGACCTAGGTTTCGATTCCATAACGGTAGCGCCTTATATGGGGAAGGATTCGGTAGAGCCGTTTCTTAGTTTCAAAGACAAGCACACCATTTTACTGGCACTGACTTCAAATGAAGGGGCGTTCGATTTTCAAACACAAAAAGTGGATGGTGTCGAATTGTACAAAAAAGTGCTGGAAACTTCCAAAAATTGGAACCATAGCGAGCAACTGATGTATGTGGTTGGAGCAACCAAAGCCGAATACCTGAAAGAAATTCGAAACATCATCCCTAAGAGCTTTTTGTTAGTTCCCGGAGTGGGAGCGCAAGGAGGCAGCCTGTCGGAAGTTTGTAAATATGGAATGACAGAGCACGTAGGTCTTTTGATCAATTCTTCAAGAGGCATTATATATGCTTCTCAAAAAGAAAATTTCGCTCAAGCAGCGGCTGAAAAAGCTTTAGAACTGCAACAAGAAATGGCGGCTATTCTGGCAGCAAATTAATCCTGTAATGCAAACACTTGTTGCAATAAATTAGTAGTTCTGGAGGACACTTTTGTGCGAATGTTCTTTTCTTCCACCGAAATCATTTTATATACTCCCTTCAAGGCTTCTTGAGTGACATAATCGGTTAAGTCCGGATTCACATCGGCCATCATCGGTATCGAATTGTATTTGGTAATGATGGTCGTCCAAATTTGATCGGCTCCCACTTTCCCAAACGATTGTTGAATCACCGGATTGAATTGGTTGTATAGAGCCTGATTTGTTTTTCCTTGCAAATATTGTGTTGCCGAGTTATCTGGACCTAGTAATATATTTTTAGCATCGTTGAATGTAATCTCTTTTACCGCATTCACAAATATGGGAGTGGCTGTTTTTACCGCATCTTCAGCAGCTCGATTTAACGCCTTTATACCTTCATCGGCTAAACTGCCTAATCCAATGGATCGCAATGTTTGATCTACTTTTTGTAACTCCTGAGGCAATAAAATCTTCACCAATTCATTTTTGTAAAAACCATCCGTCATCGTGAGTTTTTTCACCTGCTTATCAATTCCAAAATCAAGTGCCTCTCGCAATCCATTGCCAATCATAGCGTCACTAATACCAGGTGTTCCGCTTCCGGGCAAGGTATTCACTACATTTTGTAATTCGTCGCAGGAAGTCAAAATAAAAAGACAACATAATAGGAAAAGATTCTTTTTCATAGAAAATTTATTGAGTGTCTTCAAAGATAGTACTTAAAGAAGAAAGCCACTAAAATTGAATTTTGTAAAATTTTAAACAAATAAAGCTATTCGATGTGAAATTCGTAAATTTGCCACACTTTAATCCATAGATATTATCAATGCAACAAGTCGCTCCTTACCAGCCAAAAAATAAAGTCCGAATTGTTACTGCCGCATCACTTTTTGATGGACATGATGCTGCCATCAATATTATGCGTCGAATTATTCAAGCTACCGGAGTCGAAGTAATTCACTTAGGACATGATCGCAGTGTTGAAGAGGTGGTTAATACTGCGATACAAGAAGATGCTAATGCCATTGCAATGACTTCCTATCAAGGGGGTCATAACGAGTATTTTAAATACATGCACGATTTGTTGAAGGAAAAAGGAGCTGGGCATATTAAAATTTTTGGCGGTGGAGGAGGAGTGATTCTTCCGGAAGAGATTAAAGAATTGATGGACTATGGAATCACTCGAATTTATTCTCCGGACGATGGACGCGAAATGGGACTCCAAGGAATGATTAACGATTTGGTGAAACAAGCCGATTTTCCGGTTG
>JAHEMY010000080.1 GCA_024643425.1 Flavobacteriaceae bacterium | reverse complement strand
TATATTTGTAACTACTAAAAATCAGGTTATGAAAAAAATTCAATTTGTATTCGTCTTAGTATTGTCCTTGGTGCTGTTCTCTTGTGGTCCGGCCATGAAGGATACTTGGACCAAGGAAAATTATAAGCCAAAATCCTTCGAGAAAATTTTGGTGATTGGTGCTTTTAATTCGTTGGAAGCCCGAACAGCTTTTGAAAATACCGTGGTACAGAAGTTAGCTGATCATGGTGTCGTGGCAGAAAATAGTTTAATGGTCCTGCCGCCCACTTCCAAAATAACGGAAGTAACTGAGGAGTCCATAATTCAAGCCGTAAAAGATGGAGGCTATGACGGGGTTATTGTTTCTTCATTAATTGATGTGAATACTAAAGATGTGCGAGAATCCGGGGGAGGCTATTTTGTAGCGCCTTATCGTTATGGTTATGGCCGCTATGCCTATGCGCGAGTGGGTTATATTAATTCATCCGACTACTATAGACAGCAAAATTCGTACCTTGTTGAGTCAAGTTTGTTTGATGCAAAGGCCAGCTCCAAAGAGGAGGCCTTGCTGTGGACCGGGCAATCCAGTGTAACAGATCCTAGCACTTATAAATCCGGTGCGAAAGATTATGCAAAGCGATTGACCAGTGCCTTAATCAAATCCAATGTGATCCTCGGAACAAAATAAAGCATTGGATGCCAATAGGCATTTGTAATAGTAATCCGTTGATTTTACCAAGGGAAAAATAATCTAAGGCGCTTTTTGAGCCTTCGTAAATCAATAAAAAATAGTCGCATGATAAAAAGAGCTTTATTAATTATTTTTTGCATTAGCCTTACCTATGGAGTTTATGCTCAAGGGAAAGTTGAACTAACTCCCTTATTTGGATTTAATTTCAACGGCAAAGTAGAGAGTTTTACCTCTACGTTTAAAGTAAGTGACGATATCTCCTATGGAGCCTTGCTTACCTACAACATGAGTGATTACGCTGCTGTAGAATTTTCATATAAGCGTTCCAACAACACGGTTCGTGAATATTATTATCCCACGGGAACTACCTATCGATTTGATATTGGCATTGAGCATTATCAACTGGGGTTTCAGCATATTTTAAAGTCGGGAGATGTCCAACCTTTCGCAGGAATCTCCTTAGGAACTTCTCGATATTTTAGAAAGGATAACAAAAATGATGTTTGGGCTTTTTCCGGAGCGATTGGAGGCGGTGTTAAATACTTTTTTTCCGAACACATTGGGATTCGGTTTCATTCAAACCTAATTATGCCTATGGTGTTTGGGGGAAGTGGATTTTTCTGTGGAGTTGGGTCTGGCGGAGGAGGTTGTGGAGCAACGGCTTCGTTTTATATTCCCACCATTCATTGGGAAAATTCTTTAGGCCTGGTCTTCAAAATTTAATTTGTTTTAATGAAGAAAGTCATTATTATACTTACCCTAATTTTCGGAGTTCAGTCCCTACATTCCCAAGCAGCGCTGTTTGCGCTTATTTTTGGTGACAAGGTGGCTTCAGAAAATTTTAATATCGGTTTAGAAATTGGATTTCCTTATGCTAACTTATCCGAAGTTGAGGGTAATAGTGGGAAGTTGGGATTGAATTTTGGGATGAGCGGAAACATTAAGTTGAATGAACAATGGTCCATTCATCCATCCGCGTTCTTTTTAAGCAATAGGGGAGTTGAATTGGATGCATTATCCCTAAATTCATCGAATGCAGAATTGAATAGCAATTTTCAAAACGTTCCTGCCAAATTAAAGCTGAGTTATATCGATGTGCCCGTTTTTATTAATTACCGATTTTCAAACTCAAATTTTAAAGTAGGCCTAGCACCTCAAATTTCATTTAGAACTTCGGCAAATGCTGTCTTTACAAATGATCAAGGGGACTTTGATTTTGATATCAAGGATCAAACCAGCGGCACAGATTTCGGTATGATTGCGCAGGTTGGATATATATGGTATAATAAAAAGTTTGACAAAGAAGTTCATATCCACCTTCGGTATTACCAAGGGTTTTCGGATGCCATCGATGATGGATTGGTGGCCGGAAATAATGAATTTAATTACCTTGGAATTTCACTCAGTTTTCCTTTTGTAAAGAAGAGTGAAAAGGAAGAAGAATAAAATAACAATCAGTGAATCCGACCAACAACATCATTGTTTTTTCGGCTTCTAATAAAGAAAATTAAAATTTACCAATAATGAAATTAAAAAAGTTTACAAAATACATCTTGGTTTGCGCGTTTCTTGTAGCTCCCTTGGCGCTTATCTCACAAGAAAACGAAACCTCGGAATGGCCAAAAGATATTGTCACCAAGCAAGCTGTGATTACCTTATACCAACCGGAAAACGCGAGTTATTTGGATAATAAACTAAAATCCAACTTAGCTTTTGCGGTAAAGGAAAAGGATAAAGAACCAAAATTTGGAATGATATGGGCTACCTCGATTTTAGATGTAGATCGAGAAAGTCGTGTTGCATCCTTAGCATCGGTTTCTATAGATGAGATTCGGTATGCGGATGATGTGACCAAAGAACAACAGGCTAAATTTCAAACTTTGATTAACGAGGAATTTCCAAAATGGAATATTGAATTTCCATTGGATGAATTGCTTGAACAACTCGAAGAGGTGAGCGTGACCACAGGAGATCTGAACAATGCGGCACCCAAAATTTTGTTTGCCAAAGAACCGACAGCGCTCATTTTAATCGACGGAACCCCGAAATTTAAAGAAGCTGAAAAAGGGTTTCAATTGGTCGAGAATACAGGTGCATTCATTGCCAAGGAAATGAAATCGAATAAGCACTATCTAAAAGGTGGAGAGTTTTGGTATACCTCAAAAGACCCTTTAGGCCCTTGGGAGCAGGTTACTAAAGTTCCTTCAAAGATAAAATCGATGGCTAAAAAAGCCGAACCTGAGAAAAAAGGAGAGGCAGAGAAAGAAGATGAATATGATGGGAAACCTCCAGCCATTATGATTGTAACAGAGCCTTCAGAATTAATCGTTTTTGAAGGAGAGCCAAAATACAGTCCGCTTCAAGGGACTAACCTTTTGTTTGTAGAAAACACTTCGAGCGATATTTTCATGGAAGTGAAATCCCAAACATACTTTGTGTTATTGTCGGGACGATGGTTCACCACAAAAGACCTTAAGGGAGGTTGGAATTTTATCGATTCAGAAGAACTTCCAGACGATTTTCTAGCCATTGAGAAAGACAGCAAGAAAGGAAATGTCTTAAGCAGTATTGCCGGTACCAAAGAAGCCAAAGATGCTATTTACGATGCCCAGATTCCACAAACAGCGGCGGTAAAAAGAGACACAAAAGCAACGACAGTATCGTACAATGGATCTCCGGAATTCAAGCGAATTGAAGGTTTGAAATTGGAATATGCGGTGAACACCGAAAGCGCGGTGTTCAAAGACAAAAAAGACTATTATTTGTGTGATAATGCGGTTTGGTTTAAATCTAACACACCCAATGGACCATGGGTAGTGGCCGATCAACGGCCCGAAGAAATTGAAAAGATTCCTGCTGAAAACCCAAAATACAACACCAAGTACGTATACATCTATGAAACATCACCCACAGTGGTTTATGTAGGGTATACTCCGGGATATTATGGAACCTATGTTTATGGGCCAACGGTAGTTTATGGGACTGGATTCTATTACAATCCATGGTATGGAGGTCATTATTACCACCATCATTATTCCTACGGTTTTTCAGTACGGTACAATCCTTATTATGGATGGAGTTTTGGCTTTAGTTTTGGATCGCCTTATGGCTGGTATGGTCACGCCTATTGGGGGCATGGTTATCATCATTGGGGCCCTCCTTATTACCGTCCGCCCTATTATTACGGAAATCGATACCGTCAGCCGGCGCATCCTATCTATCGGGGTCGAAGTGGGGTAAGTCATTATAACAGGCCCTCAACCCGACCTAATACAAGACCGGGTTCACGACCTAATACAAGACCGAGCACAAGGCCATCCACCCGTCCATCGACCCAGCCGGCAACACGGCCTTCAGCGGGAGTGAACAGACCTAGTAATCCGTCTACGCGACCTGCAAGTGGAGTTAACAGGCCTTCAACACAACCAACTACCAGACCTTCAACGGGAATTAATAGGCCCACTACACAGCCTACTACACGACCTTCATCAGGAATGAATCGTCCATCTACGAGTCCGAGTACAAGGCCAAGTTATACCCCGAACACTAGACCGACAACACGACCAAGCACACCTACCAGTCGACCCGCTCCTAGACCAAGCAGTCGTCCATCGGCCATGCCCTCAAGTCGACCAATGTCAAGGCCTTCTTCTGGATCATTCAGAGGTGGAGGTAGGCGAGGATAATTCGGGATGAGTAATCCGGGAGTATAATCCATTAATTAATAATATATGATTCGAACTTTAAAAGGAGTAATTTATTTAGCGGTCACTTTGATTTTTTTCGCTTCTTGTAAAGAAAAGAACGTGGAAATTTCAACAGTCTCAAACGACGAGTCCTTATCCTGTAGTTCAATCTCTAGAGTCAATATGTTGGTAGGAAAGCAGGATCTCAATCCTACCTATCTCGCAGCTATTGAAGCGATAGCGACAGATCCAGAAAAATCACAAAGTTTAGAAGGGATGGTTAAAATTCCGGGAGGTGTATTTGAAATGGGAGGTGATATTCCCATTGGGTTTGAAGATATGCCTGAAACAGCATTGCCTCAGGGAGATGAACTTCCCAAACATTCTGTTCAGGTAAGTGATTTTTGGATGGATGAACATGAAGTAACGAATGCGGAATTTAAGCGTTTTGTGGATGCCACAGGCTATATAACGGTTGCGGAGCGTCCCATTGATTGGGAAGAGATGAAAAAGCAGCTACCTCTGGGAACACCAAAACCTCCTGATGAAAACCTTCAGCCTGCATCACTTGTATTTCATTATCCGCCTAAAAGTGCCTCCAGAGATAATTTAGGAAACTGGTGGAGTTTTCAACAGGGCGTTAATTGGAGACAACCTGAAGGTCCGGGAAGTTCGATTGAGGGATTGGATCATTATCCGGTGGTTCATGTAAGCTGGTACGATGCTGTAGCATATGCTAAATGGGCAGGAAAACGATTGCCTACCGAGGCAGAATGGGAATATGCCATGCGCGGTGGATTACACAATAGCATGTATCCATGGGGCAATGAAAAAACCGATGGAACCACTCATTACGCCAATCATTTGCAAGGAGAGTTTCCTTATACAAATACGGTAGATGATGGCTTTGAACGAACGGCTCCAATTCGATCATTTCCTCCGAATGGCTATGGTTTATACGATATGGCCGGAAATGTTTGGGAATGGACCAATGATTGGTATAGTGGTAAATATTATTATGAATTATCCCAACAAGGAGAAGTAACACTCAACCCTGAAGGACCCACGGAAGGATTTGAACTTTACAATAACGAGGAAAAGAAAAAATCCATTCGTGGCGGCAGTTTTCTTTGCCATGATAATTGGTGTTCAGGATATCGAAATGCTCGTAGGATGAGAAATACACCGGATACTTCCATGGAACATATCGGCTTTCGATGTGTGCGGGACGCTCCGGAATAATGAACGTTGAACAATGAATATGAAACAACTTATATCCTTTTTACTTCTAGGCTTTTGTTTGAGCCTAAGCGCTCAAGAAGTTCTTGAGGATGAGGCCGGCCGCATTCATAAAGTCGCCGTAGTCTTTGGAGCAACCCATATCCCTGCTGCCATTGAGGATGGGGAAAAGACAAGTGAAGAATTTGTGCCTACTTTGGGGCTAGACTATTTTGTGCAATTTAAAGAAGGATGGAAAGTGGGATTGGTCCTAGATTATGAGTTTGCTAATTATATTGTTCGATTCGACAGAGAAGATTTAGTGCGTGAAGGAGCCTTAGTTACCGGAATTTTGGTAGGCTATGAATTTGCAAATAAATGGAGTGCGCTTATAGGTCCGGGAATAGAATTTGAAAAAAATAAGAACATCGCTATTTTACGAGCGAGTGTGGAATACGAATTCGAATTAGGTGAATATTGGGGACTCTTCCCATCATTTAATTACGATTTTAAACAAGAATACAGTACTTGGTCTTTAAATATTGGATTAAGTAAACGGCTATAATAATAGCATTAATAGATTAATATACCGCTGCTTCTGTTGTGATCCTAAAAATATGATTCCCATTGGGCGCGGCACTAAATTTTATAATTATGAAAAAAACTGCATTTGCAATACTTACCATTGCTTTGATAATTATCACATCTTCCTGTAAAGAAAAGGCAGTCGAGATGAATCCTGAGACTGCGATGGAACCTATCGAATCTGACGTCACATTCCTTTCGTCATGGAATGAAGGGGCGTCAAAACAAGCGATTATGGATTTCGTGGCTAAGGTAACGACAGAGGGTGCCGGGTTTGTTCCCGTTTCCGAACGAATCGCTGTTTTTGATAACGATGGAACTTTATGGTCGGAACAACCCATGTATTTTCAGTTGTTTTTTGCCATTGACCGTGTGAAAATGATGGCCGCAGATCATCCGGAATGGAAAGAAAAACAACCTTTTAAGTCATTGTTGGAGAACGACATGAAAACTTTTATGTCTTTCGGCGAACATGGGCTTTTGGAAGTGGTCATGGCTTCGCATGCCGGAATGACCGTCGATGAATTTGATGGGGTGGTTAAAGATTGGTTGGCTACGGCAAAGCATCCAAAATTTGATAGGCCTTATACAGATTTGGTCTATCAACCTATGCTGGAGCTTGTCAATTATTTAAAAGCGAATCAATTTAAAGTGTTTATTGTTTCCGGAGGAGGTATTGAATTTATGAGACCTTGGGTGGAAGGGGTGTATGGAATTCCAAAGGATCAAGTAATTGGAAGCAGTATCAAGACAAAATACGATTACAACGAAGGGAATCCGGTGATTCATAGACTTCCGGAAATTAATTTTATAGACGATAAGGAAGGAAAGCCGGAAGGAATCAATCAATATATTGGAAGAAAGCCGATATTTGCTGGAGGGAATTCGGATGGCGACCTTCAAATGCTGCGATGGACCGATGCAAATCCGTATCCAAGTTTTAAATTATACATACATCATACCGATTCTATTCGAGAATGGGCATACGACCGAGAGTCGTCCATTGGCCGATTTAATGTGGGCTGGGACGAAGCAAACGAAAAAGGTTGGACTGTTTCGAGTATGAAGGACGATTGGAATGTAGTTTATCCTTTTGAAAATTCAACTAAATAAAAAATATATGAAATACATGTTCCGATTATTATTGGTCTTTATCGTGGTTAGTTTAATGCAAAGTTGCTCGTCTTCGGTGAGTGTCATTGACTCTTGGAAAGCAGAGCCTTCTGTTGTTGATAATTTTAAAGGTAGAAATGTTCTGGTTCTCGCAAGAACGGCAGACAATTACGCCCGAATCGCCGTGGAAAATCAATTCACCAAAGAATTGACAGCAAGAGGAATAAAAGCTACCTCAAGTTTCACACGTATGCCAAGGTTAAATCAAAATCGGGAAATGACGGAAGAGCGTCTTACGCTTATCCGAACAATTCTAGAGAGCGAAGGTTACGATGGGATTATAATATTAGCCGTAAAGGACAAAAGCCAGGTAACCCGAACTACATCCAGCGGGATCTATGTTGGTGCCACCTATAATAATTACTATCCCGGATATTATGGAGGGTTTTATAATTATTATTCATATCCATATGCTTATGGAGGGTACTATAGCTCTTTTGGTGGATATATTCCTGTTTCAACTTCTACAAGAACGTATTCCAATTATGTTTTAGAGACTGTTGCCTATAATTTGAATGCCTCCGAAAACGATCAGCTTGTAGCGGTGGTAACAACCAAAGTAGACGACCCGAGAGATTTGGATAAAACCGCAGAGAAATATGTGACTTCCATTTTTAAGAGTTTAGAGAATAAATAATTTTATAAATACAATCATTATGAGAAATAACAAGTTAATAATCTTATTAGCCTTCATTAGTGTTTGTGTGTTTACGCATGCGAATGCCTCGGCAATACCTTGTCTGGAAAATGAAATAGTGACTATTGATCCAATTCAAGGAGACCCGGAATTACCGGCAGGAACAATCTTATTCGTAAAAACGACTAAAGCGATTCATGCAAAAAATTTTAAAGCAGGAGATCATTTTTTTGTCGAATTGGATAAAGACATCACACAAAAAGGAAAAGTGTTAATACCTAAAGGAACCATTGTTCAAATGAATGTGCTTCTTTCGGAAAATAAAAAACGAAGAGCAAGTACTTTTACGGTAACGGTGGGAGGCTTTATCATCGACAATTATTTACAACAGGTTCAAACCGAAACCAAAATAATCAATACCGAAGATCAAGCCGGGCAGACCGTAAAAAAAGCTGCGATTGGTGCCGGTATTGGAGCTGCTTTCGATGGTGGAAGAGGTGCAGGTCGCGGAGCTGCGATTGGTGGCGCTGCCGGACTTATGAAAAAAGGTCAGGAAATATATTTTCCGGCCGGAACAGAAGCAACGTTTCAATTGTCACAAGCCCTAAAAGTAAATTGGTTGTAAAACTATATCGAAGTATTGTAAAACCCGTCGTATGAACTTAGGACGGGTTTTTTTATTAAATACTTCCAAATTTGTCTAAAAATATAGGAACTTTGCAACCTACTTATGGCTTTTAAACAGATTTAATTCCAAATAAACCGGATTATGAAACTTATTTTAACCTTTTGTCTTTCACTTTTTCTTTTTTCTACCATACACGCACAGGAAAACCCTGTTGCATCGCATTTAAGAGGTAAAATTAGTTATCCTGCTTTAAACGTCCATCCTTTTACGGGGGTGATAAAAACAGACAGCACCGTTTTACGTTACGACCCTATGATCGAATATAAAGTAGTACTTGATGTTTATGAAAAAATACAAGATTCAACACAAATAAGCAATGCGCTGCGCGAAGTTGCTCGAACTTATAACCTTATTGTAGCCAATGGGGCTCCGGAGGATCTCGTGGAAATGGCGGTTGTAATTCACGGTTATGCCATCGATGCCCTATTAAACAATGTTGCGTATAAAGAAAAGTTTGGGAGAATCAATCCCAATGCAAGGGCTGTAAAGGCTCTCAAAGAAAAGGGCATACATTTTTACGTATGCGGACAAAACCTAGGAATGTTTAATATTCCTAAATCAAACTTACTACCAGAGATTGAAGTAGCACTTTCGGCCAAAACAGCTTTGATTACCCTGGATCAAATGGGATATTCGTATTTGAATGTGAATGGCTCTGAATAGTCTTAGATAAAGTTCTCCTGATAATTTTTTTAAAACATGACTATTGTCATGGTTTTAGTCATTTCTGAAGACTAATTTTAGAGGTATTCTCTCGCAACCTCTAAAATTATATATAATGAAAAGAGTATTTTTGGTTCTGATGCTAGCGGGCTTAACCAGTCCCTTGATGGCGCAAGATCCCATTGAGCTTAGCGAAGTACTAATCAGAGGTGCAAACTACCAGTATTTAGATGCTGTAGATCACTCTGTAGCGCCCATGACCGTCAAATATCTTGAAAAAGAAGCCGCCCTATTCAGAGCGGAAGGCGGAAATTTATATGAAGATATGTATGATACCTATACCGTATCTTTCTTCATCCCGGATGGAAAAATTGTAGCCATGTATGATCGTGATGATCGAATAGTAAAAACAATCGAGCGATACAAAAATGTACAATTACCAAGTGATGTCCGAGCAATCATTAAAATAAATTATCCAGATTGGACGATTGTTCGAGACGTTTATCATGTAAACTATAACGAAGGCACAGAAACGTTGAAGTACTTCATGATAAAATTGGAAAACGGCAATAAGACCCTTCGGGTAAAAATTGATGACCAAGGAAATTACCTTTAAATAATGGTCATGAATTTAAATTTAGAAAGCCCACATTGTGGGCTTTCTTATTCTAAAATGTTTATAAAGGACTTATTTTTGTCACGGGATAGCGCCATAAACACTCATAAAACTGAAGTTTCTTCATAAAAGAGGCCTTTATAATTTAATTCGATGTACCTTTGACCCGTTATAAGCGATTAAATTATTGAAACATCGCACTTTATACGAGACCGTATATTATTTGTTCTTTTGGAATCTTAGTTAGTAGTATCCTTTTTTTTGAGTAGATTTTTTCTTTCAGTTATTAGTATCCTTTCCCTTTTTCCCCTTTTTCATTTGATAGTAGTCTAGTTAGTAGTTGTGGCCTTGTTCATTACGACGTTTTAATGTTTGCGAATAACAAAACAAAGATTTCATTCCTAAGAATGAAATTATATTTATTAAGGAACTATTTAATTTTAAAGTAACAGTACCATGCAAAAAGGAACAGTAAAATTTTTCAACAACACTAAAGGATTTGGATTTATTAAGCCAGAAGGTTCTAACGAAGATATCTTCGTACA
>JAHEMY010000079.1 GCA_024643425.1 Flavobacteriaceae bacterium | reverse complement strand
ATATCCAACGATTTAAAATTCGGAGCTACCTTCGACACATACAAATTACCGAACGATCCCGTTAAGATTCCATTGGTAAGTAGTTCGTTAATAGTGACATCACTAGAATTCGAGTCCAACTCAATAACCCCAACTGTATTCAAGCGGCAATCCTCCACAAAATTTACGTTAAGGTGCCCATTATTCCATTGATTCACATAAACCGGACCATAGGAAGCATCGATGAGGGTGTTTCCCCCATCGATACTATTGGCTGTTAATGTTGCGTAGTTAAGCGTCGCTTTCATGTTGAAAGCATTGGCCATTTTTAGTTCACCATAACGCACATCCACATCGGTTTTGGTTCCTTTGGGCATGCGAACAATAATGGTTTTATTGGCTTTTCCATGTGAAGACCCACCTTTTCTTTTGTCTATAATGTACACATTGGAATTGTTGCCTGACTTATCGTACTTCTCGGCCCATTTTTCAGCATCCTTTTCAAATTCCTCGGCCCATTTTTCTATTTCTGCTCCAAACTTTCCTTCAAATTCTTCGCCCCACTTCTCCATATCTTTTCCAAATTCTTCGCCCCATTTCTCCATGTCCTCACCAAACTTTTCGCCAAATTCCTCGCCCCAGGCTTCCATTTGTTTTCCAAAGTCTTCACCCCAGCGCTCCATTTTTCGTTCGAAATCGGGACCAAATTTATCACTGAACTTTTTACCAAAAGTTTCTCCCCAATCTTCCATCACTTTACTAAAATCGTCCGCCCACTCATCAACGTCATCCAACCAACGGTCCACTTGTTTTACGGTCGCATTGGCATTGTATTTCTTGTTGAGTTTTGCGACATAGGCCGATTTGTCTTTTTTATACTCGTCCTCATCAAACTGCTTTCCATTGTTATCCCCAAAATGAACGGAGTGCGCCCCATTTCTATTACTTATGTTCGGGCTGTCCTTCGTAAAAGGCCATTGAGGCACATCTCGAAATTCAGGCACTTCCGGTACGTCGAAGTTAAAGTCAAAATCAAATTCAGGCATCTCCGCCATTTGTGGCATTTTCTCTAGGGCCTTCATAGATTTTAAAGACTCTAATGATTTTAATGCATCTAAGCCTGCTAAGGCTCCGATTCCTTCACTGTAGTTGCTCGCATTGGAGGTAACGACTACCTTTTTACTATTTCCTAGCACGTCAAATTTCCAATTCTTGAAAATTTCCTTTTTTTGTTCGTTGGTAAGGTCTTTACCATCCACATAGGCTTCTACTTCGACAAGGTCTTTATTCCAGGTTTCAAAGATTACATTGGTATAGTCGGTATTTACAGATACCACCATATCCTTGGATGCTTTAAAACTCTCCTTGTAGCGTTCTTGTGCAGAAACAAATCCTGCTATTAAAAATGCAGTCCCTAAAAGGAAACTACGCTTCCATGTTGCTAATGCTTTCATTTTCTAATTGTTTTAGTTCTTTTAATTTGTTTTTAAGTTTGAATAGCAATTCCAAACGTAATTTCAAATTATCAACTAAAGCCGTGATGGTTGCCTCGTTAGGGCCGACTTCATTTAATTCTTTATTCAGTGCGATATACGCTTTATTTAATTCATCCAACCTGCGCAGGTATCCGTTGATCAACTCTTCATTCTCAGGATTTTTATTCAGTGATGCCAATTGAACATTGATACCGTTCACGTAAAATTCTTCTACTTTTTTCAAATCCGGTGAAAGGTCTCCTAAGGTTATGTTTGGCGACAGATTTTCTGTTACTTCGGAAGTTTCAACGATTTGAGAATTTCCTATTTCATTCACCGAAAGTGATTGGTATCCAAAATAACCCAGGCTCAACACCACAATCACTGAAGCGGCAATCTTCAACCAGAAAAAGCTTGAATTCCCTTTGGTTTCTTGAGGAAAGGCCTCATTGAGTCTTGATTCAAAACGCGCCTCATGCCCTTTCGAAAGTTTTGGCTCGTTGGGCTCATACCCTTTCAACAAATCTCTAATATCCTGTGCCATGTCGATCGTATTTTAATTGTTCTTTAATTTGTTTCTTAGCTCGGTGTAAGTAGGTTCTGGAAGCACTCTCGGAAATATCCAATACTTGCGATATCTCTTGATGATCGTACCCTTCTAACAAGAATAGCTGCGCTACCACTCGATAAGGGTCAGATAACCCCTCAATCGCACTCACTACTTCTTGCACAGTAGATTCATCAGGCACCTCCCAGTCGTCTTCATTTACCAAGCTCATGGTCTCCTCGTTAATATCCACCAATTCCATTTTACGGGCTTTGATGGCGTCTAAACAAGTATTTACTACTATCCGCTTTAGCCATGACCCAAAGGTGACGTCCCCTTTGTATTGATGCAATTTTTGAAATGCTTTCACAAAAGCATCTTGCAAAGCATCCTCGGCTGCAGCGGCATCCTTTAAATAACGGTGAGCGACAATAAACATTCCGTCGCAATATTGGCGATACAAGGCCATTTGTGCCTTTCGGTTTTGTTGTTTACACTGCTCAACCAGTAATGAATCGGACAAAATGATGGTTTTTTTGGTTGCTATTCGGTCTAAAGACGACAGAAAAAATCTAATGTTGCAAAGAATATTCAATTTATAAAAATGTTTTAACTTCCCGTCGTGTCAAAAAGTAAAAAACATACTTCTGCCCTAAGCGAAAAGAAAGGAGTTCCAAATCCTGAAACTTCAAATAAAGAAATTGCCAAAAAAATTCAGGAGCGTCGACGCAATGTTCCGGAAATGGAACAACTGTTTCAAGACTTAAGAAGCGGAAATCTAACCGCCCTAAGCAGGGCTATTACTCTTGTGGAAAGTACGGCTGCCAAACATCAGGAAGCTGCAAAAAAACTAATTCAACAATGCCTGCCTTTTGCCAACAACTCCCTTCGCATCGGAATTACGGGCGTGCCGGGCGTAGGAAAAAGCACCTTTATAGAACAGTTTGGGACCTTACTTACCAAACTCGATAAAAAAGTGGCGGTCCTCGCAGTAGACCCGAGCAGCACATTGAGCCGTGGTAGTATTTTGGGAGATAAAACTCGAATGGAAGAATTGGTAAAAAACCCTAATGCTTTTATTAGGCCTTCATCCAGCGGAACATCACTGGGAGGCGTAGCTCGGAAAACTCGAGAAACCATGATCCTTTGTGAAGCCGGTGGCTTTGACACCTTGCTTATTGAAACTGTGGGGGTTGGGCAAAGTGAAACTGCCGTGCACAGCATGACCGATTTTTTCCTATTGCTGAAATTGGCCGGTGCCGGAGACGAACTTCAAGGAATTAAAAGGGGTATTATGGAAATGGCCGATGCCATTGTGATTAATAAGGCAGATGGTGAAAATGTAAAAGCAGCGCAATTGGCCAAAACCGAATTTAATCGAGCCCTTCATTTGTATCCTGTTAAGGAAAGTGGATTCACTCCAAAAACGGTGACTTGCTCTGCCCTTAAAAACGAAGGAATTGAAGACGTTTGGAATCTTATTGAAAACTATTGGGATTTGACAAGGGAAAATGGCTATTTCAGTCAAAAACGCAACCAGCAGAATCGTTATTGGCTGCTTCAAACCATCGAAGAACAATTGAAAGACTCTTTCTACAAAAAGCCCTCCATCAAAAAAGAATTAGACAGACAATTGGAATTGCTTAAGGAAAATAAAACAACTCCTTTTCAGGCAGCAGATGTGCTCTTATCGCTTAATAAATAAGTAATTGCCCTTCAATTAAAAGGTATATTGAAAACCTAACATATAGTTACCGTCCATTCTTCCGAAGGTGAGCTCCATATGTTCTTGTTGGTATTCTGTAGTAAAAAGTAAGGTACTACCAATTCCGATGGCTGCCCCCGCCAAAACATCCACAGCATCATGTTTTTTGGCATCGATACGGCTCATTGCCGTAAAGCCCGCCAGTGCATAGGCAGGTAAACTCTTCATCAATCCATACCGTTTGTGAATAAACGACGCACTGTGAAAGGTAGTAGAGGTATGTCCGGAGGGAAAAGAATTGTTATTACTTGCATCCGGGCGCTTTTTGTTTACTGCTAATTTAAACCCATAAGTCACGAGCTCCGTAACCAAAAAACCTCTTAAAAATTGCCAGGTTCCTTCTTTATCTTTAATAATTAATGTGGTGGCTAGGGTTGCCGCGGGCATAGCGAATAAAAGTACATCCCCGGCTGTTGTGACTGCTTCTTGTTGTGCTTGTCCTTCAAAACGCCCAAACAACATGCACAACAGGCCTAAAATGAAGATTTTAAATTTCAAATTAAATATTTTTTAGAAATGTAATAAAAATATAAGCTCCAATTTTCTCGGTTCGGGAAAAATTAATGCCCTGTATTAGTAAATTCCTCCTTAAACCACTTTACTTGCGCTTCCAAACCTTCCTTCAAACTTGTCTTTGGATGATACTGTAAAAGTCTTCGTGCCTTATCAATGTTCGCCTTGGTCCTTGATTGATCTCCTGGTCGGGCGGGTTTATGTGCTATTTGGATCTTGGTTCCTAAAATTTCTTCTACCGTTGCGATTCCCGTTGCCGTTGTATTTTCTTCTTCCGTTCCTAAGTTGAAAATTTCGCCATCACAAACAGTTTCATTTCCAATAACACGAACAATACCATCAACAATATCTTGCACATAGGTAAAACTGCGTAAATGTTTTTCGCTTCCCTCATAGAGCGGGAACGGTTTTCCATTCAATCCACAATCGATCAAACGCGTGTACAACTTATCCGGACGTTCCCTCGGTCCGTACACCGAATATAGCCTAAGAGAGGTCCCTTGAAGCAATCCTCTTCGGCTGTAGGCCAGCACCAACTGCTCTGCAGCCAATTTTGTTACCCCGTACCAAGAAGCGGGTTTTGGTGCTTCATCTTCGGTCATTGTGGCATATAAACCATAAATGGACGAAGTCGCTATATTCACAAAAAAGGGTTTCTGCTGAAAGCTTTCAAAAAGATCTAGGAGGCGTTGTGTGGCAATAAAATTGTTAGACAAGTAATCTTCAAAACTACTGCTTTGTGAAATTCCAGGTTGCGCCGCGAAATGAAAAACAAACGAAATATCCTGGTCAATTACCTCCTTCAGTTCGTCATATCGCAAATCTACTTTATGAATTTTTATCCCAACCTTTTCTAGGGACTTTGCATTCAGTGCCTTTAAATGAACTTCATAGTAAGGAGAAAAATTATCCAATGCCAATACCTCATGCCCCATTTGATGGAGGCGCTCTGCGGTGTGAGAACCAATAAATCCGGCGGCACCGGTAACAAGAACTTTCATATTTCAAATTTATCCCTGCAAAATAACACCTTTTTTGAGTTTCTCCTTTATTCACTAAAAAAGAAATACTTTTGCATAAAGAACAACAAACCCAATATGTACGAGTTCACCATCATTGTTCCGGTTTATAATGAAGAAGACAACCTTGCTCGCGTAGAAAAAGAACTATTAGCCTATACCAAAATAGCGACGAAACGAACCTCCATTTTGTTTGTAAATGACGGTTCTAAAGATGATAGTCAGACGCTGATTGAAGCTATCTGTAATCGCAACGAAGCCTTTCATTTTATAGCTTTTAAAGAAAATCGCGGACTTAGTGCAGCCATCAAAGCGGGATTCGACTATGCCGAAAGTCCGTTAGTTGGCTATATCGACAGTGACCTTCAAACAGCTCCGGAAGATTTTAACCTGCTCTTGGCCGAAATTGGTCCCTACGACCTAGTGACAGGCGTTCGTGCCAATCGGAAGGATTCGTTTGTTAAGAACATGTCTTCAAAAATTGCCAATGGCATTCGACGTGCCTTTACGCATGATGGCATGGACGATACAGGATGCCCTTTAAAAGTAATTAAAACAGACTATGCAAAGCGTATCCCTATGTTTAAAGGCTTGCATCGTTTTTTGCCAGCCATGATTTTATTGCAAGAAGGGAAAGTACTTCAAGTGCCGGTGCAGCATTTCCCTCGTATTGCGGGAACAGCAAAATTTGGCTTGTGGAATCGATTGCTCGGTCCCCTAATGGATTGCTTTGCCTACCTTTGGATGAAGAAAAAATACATTAATTACGAGGTAGGTAGCAAAGGATGAGCAACTGGCTTATTTATTCAATTGGTTTTTTAGCACAAATTCTCTTTTCAGGAAGATTGTTCATTCAATGGTTTCTTTCAGAAAAAAACAAGCGAATCATTACCCCTTCCCTATTCTGGAAATTAAGCTTATTGGCTTCATTTTTACTATTTGTGTATGGATACCTTAGGGATGATTTTGCCATCATGCTCGGGCAATCACTCACCTATTTTATTTACGTTCGAAATTTACATCTTCAAGGGCAATGGCAAAAAAGCCCCATTTGGTTTCGAGCCTTTCTTATTCTTTTTCCGATTCTTATTGTGATTTATGGGTATAACAACGGTGAATACGATATCTATCAATTGCTTAACAATGCAGCCATCCCAAATTGGTTATTTTGGTTGGGGATTATTGCTCAAATAATCTTCACTTTTCGATTCATCTACCAATGGATCTATTCTGAACGAAAAAAAGTATCACACTTACCGGTAGGTTTTTGGCGTTTGAGTACGTTGGGCGCTGCGCTTATTATTATTTATGCGATTTACCGAAAAGATCCCGTGCTGCTTATTGGTCATGGTGCCGGACTGATTATCTATATTCGCAATATATTTATTGGAAAGAATGAAGTGGCTGATTAAACATCCTGTCTATTTTCTTATCCTGGTTTGCATTGGAATTTTCTTTGTAAATCTGGATGCCATTTTTGTGAACATCATGGAGGCCCGTAATTTTATAACCGCTCGGGAAATGATTGTTGATGGAAATTGGATCCTTACCACCATAAACGGCGAACCACGCTATCAGAAACCACCCTTGCCTACCTGGCTCACGGCTTTTTCAGCCCTGATTTTCGGATTGAAAAGTTTGTTCGCACTCCGACTTCCAGCAGCAATGATGGGACTGATTACTGTTTTATTTAGTTTTAAACTAGCTTCTAAATTTACCCAGGATAAAAGATATGCCCTTATTAGCGGACTCATTTTATCAACTTCATTTTATATCATTTTTGCAGGTCGAAACGGACAATGGGACATTTTTACCCATGCCTTCATGATGGGGTGCATCTATTTTCTATTCCGATTCTTTACTGCTGAAAAACATCTTTATCGAAATGCGCTTGTCGCTGCCGTATTTTTTGGCGCTTCTTTTATGAGCAAAGGACCTGTATCGATGTATGCGCTATGGCTTCCATTCCTAATTTCCTTTGGAATTGTATATCGCTTTCAAAATATGAGACGTCGAATCTTGCCCATCTTTTTATTTTTAATAACTGCTTTGGTATTATCGGGAGCTTGGCATTGGTATGTCTATACCTTCGATGGAGACGCCCTTACTGCAATCACACAAAAAGAGGCCGCCAATTGGACAGGCTATAACATACGTCCCTTTTATTATTACTGGAGTTTCTTTACGCAAAGTGGTTTGTGGACATTGCCGGCATTTATTGGTTTACTTTATCCCTATTTAAAAAATCGAGTGAGCGATAAAAAAGGGTATCGATTTACCTTCTGGTGGACGATGCTATCGGTAATATTATTATCCTTCATTCCTGAAAAGAAATCACGATACCTTCTTCCTGTGTTGATTCCACTGGCATTGAACACCGGATTTTATATCGAATATCTTTTTCGAAGTTTCAAAACGTTGAAAGATAAACGAGAATCAATCCCGGTTTATATTCACTTTGGCCTTATCGCTTTTATTGGTATTGCTTTCCCTATAGGAGGTTATATCTTCTTGGGTGAAAAATTAAAGGGGTATGAGGTTTGGTTTGTGCTTTTATCACTAAGCTTAGTGCTTATTGGGATTTATATATTTCTGAATCTACTCAAAAGAAATATAGATAAAGTATTTTACGCTTCCATTGCCTTTATCCTTGCAATTATCTGCTTCGGAATGCCTATCGCTCCTGCACTAACATTCAACCCTGAATATAAAAGCACAGCGCTCTTACGTCAGTGGGAAAACGAAACGCAACTGAAGGTCTATGAATTTGGGGGATTCACCCCTGAGCTTATCTGGGAATATGGTAAACCTATTCCTATTCTTTCTGAAGACGATTACATCGATTTCCCTGAAGAACCTTCTTTTGGCATCTTGGTTTCCGAGCAACAAATAAATCGATTCAAAAAACAGTTCAAGGATTATTCCATCGAGAAAGTAACACGCTACGACATGAATCCAAATGAACCTGGTTCTTCAACGCATCGACCAAGGCTTTGGCGGGATTTCTATAAAGTCATTAGGAAATAAAACGGGCATGGGCCCATCCCTGAAGTCGGTAAAAACCAAATCCGATACTACCTCCGAAAACCATTCCTGTTAGAATATCCAAGGGGTAATGAACCCCTAAATACACTCTGCTATAGGCAATAAGTGCCGCCCAAAACAACAATATGAAGGCTAAGTATTTATACTTCGCTCTTAGCAACAGTCCGACAAATACCGCTGTTGCCATACTACTGGCTGCATGGGCCGAAAAATAGCCAAAGCGACCACAGGAAGTTGCCACGATTCGGATGTGGTCTTGAAGCTCAGGAACCCTGCAGGGGCGTGGGCGTTGAAACAACACATACTTAAATAGATTTGCCAGTTGATCGGTTGCTGTGATCATTAATGCGACTAAAACTAGTACAAGCAATGTGCCTTTCCAATGGAACTTCTTAAAAACTAGAAAAAGCAATACAAGATATAGCGGTATGGAAGCATATTTTTCGGTCACAAATAGCCAAAACCCATCCCAAGACGTTGTCCCTAAATTATTTAGGTATACAAATAGGTCGGTATCATATTGCAGCAACTGATCAAGCATCCTCGTCGTATCGAGCTATTTCCCGGTCGTAGAATTCGCTGGCTTCTCTAATGTAGTTTTCAGTTTCTTCTTCAATTTCCTTTTGATCTTCTTCGTCAAATTCTTCAAGCCACTCTACTTCATCGTCCGACAAGTTTATCACGAATCGAGGAAATTCAGTATGAATAACAAAAACTGCATCCGGAAAATCGGTGTTATCGCCTAAAAGGAATTTTGGTAAGTCCATGGGTTTATTTTAGAATATAAAGGTAGCTAACTATTTATAAATATTTCATTCTGTTGATCACTACAGAAATAAATCACGCTTCTGCAATAAGTTTTTTGGACAAGTATTGGAATCGAATCAACAACATTATTGCAGATGCCGATAATCCCGCCAACAGACCCATCCATATTCCGGAACTGCCATAATCGGTGTACATTCCCAAATAAAAAGAAATAGGGAACCCAATCACCCAATACGAAATAAATGTGATGAAGGTGGGTATCTTCACATCTTGCATACCGCGCAAAGCACCTAACACCACCACCTGAACTCCATCACTTATTTGAAAGATTGAAGCAATCAAAAGCAGTTTTGCGGAAATGGTTAAAACTTCCAGACTATCCGCAATATTTTCAGCATCATCAAGGTCGAGGTACCACTTGGGCAATTCATTTCTAAAAACAAAGAATAGCAGGGCGAAAATCACAGAGCAAATCACCGTTAAGAAAAAGATTGAGAAAGCGATACGTCGCAATTCGCGAAATCGCTGCATTCCCTTCTGATTGCCTACCCTAATCATCGCTGCGACACTAAAACCCATCGCGACCATAAAGGTCATAGAAGAAAGGTTCAAAGCAATCTGATTGGCCGCCTGAGGATTCTTCCCAAGTATTCCCGATAGCCAAATCGCCGCCGTAAAAATGGCCACCTCAAAAAACATTTGTAAGGCCGAAGGAAAGCCAATGTCGATAAGTTTTTTCAGCATAGACTTTGTTAGTGTAAACAACTTAATATGCGTTACATATTCTTTTGATTTAAGATTGACCGACATAAGGTACCACAAGTACCAAAGCATTACGACTCTAGAAGCCAAGGTTCCGATAGCAGCTCCAACAACGCCCAGCTCCGGCATTCCTAGTTTTCCAAAAATGAAAATATAATTTAAAATAACGTTCACCACATTGGCCAAAACAGTGGCATACATGGGATAACGCGTTATTGAAAGTCCTTCACTGCATTGCTTAAATGCCTGAAAAATAATTAGGGGAACCAATGATATGGCAACGAGTGTGAGGTAAGGCATGGCCAATTCTACCACTTCCTCCGGCTGCCTCATCGCATACATCAGCGGTTTGGCAATAAACACCATAAGAAACAGCGCTATTCCTAAAACTGTACATAAAAAAAGTCCGTGTTTAAAAGACGATTTCCCCTTTTGAAAATTTCCTTCACCATCGGCTTCTGCAACTAAAGGCGTTATCGCTGTACTGAACCCAATTCCCAAGGACATGGCAATAAACATGAAGCTATTTCCTAAAGAAACAGCGGCAAGTTCTGCCGTTCCCAACTGACCCACCATAATATTGTCGACAAACGCCACCATGGTATGCCCAAGCATGCCTAAAATGACAGGGCTAGCCAACTTTATATTGTACTGAAACTCTTTGGTGTATTGTTGAAGCACTTCCGATTGGATTGAGAGGACAAATGTAGAAAACCCATTCGGCTTGACATAACAACCATCAAAATAAAGAGGAAACTATGCCTTTTGTGAACTTAAATACTGGGTAGGTGTTTGTGATAAGAACTTTTTAAACGACTTATTAAAAGAAACTTTATTGTTGAATCCTACTTGGTAGGCCACATCAATGATGTTTACTTTCTTATCGTTCTCTAAAATATCCACTGCATCCTGTATTCTATATTTATTGATGAATTCAAAAAAATTAAGACCAAAATGCTCATTGATTACTTGAGAGGTATTATGTCGG
>JAHEMY010000194.1 GCA_024643425.1 Flavobacteriaceae bacterium | reverse complement strand
CTTTGTTCTCGAAAGGATAATGCCATTGGGCATAAGGCATGCTTCCACTGTCGAACCACACATCGATGAGGTCGGCTTCCCGTTTCATGGGTTTACCACTATCTGAAACTAGGACAATCTCATCAACAATGTTTTTATGCAAATCGATTTTCGCATAATTTTCTTCTGAAAAATCCTCTGTACTAAAATCTTCAAAAAGCGCCTGCTGCATCACTCCGGCGGCCACCGCTTTGCTCATTTCTTCCTTGAGTTCTTTCACCGAACCGATGCATTTTGCCTCTTTTCCATCTTCGGTACGCCAAATAGGGAGCGGAATACCCCAATAACGAGAACGTGATAAGTTCCAGTCGTTGGCATTGGCCAACCAATTTCCAAAGCGTCCTTCTCCGGTAGCTTTTGGTTTCCAATTGATCTTTTGGTTCAGTTCGAACATACGATCACGGAAGGAAGTTACCTTGATAAACCAAGAATCTAACGGGTAGTACAAAATTGGTTTGTCGGTTCGCCAGCAATTAGGGTAGCTGTGCACATATTTTTCAACTTTGAAGGCTTTGTTGTCTATTTTAAGCTGAATGGCAATTTCAACATCCACACTTTTTTCAGGTGCTTCGCCTTCATCGTAGTATTCATTCTTCACATATTTCCCTGCCAACTCCTTCATCTCGAGACGAAAACGACCTTGTAAATCGACTAAAGGAACCAAATTATCAAATTCGTCCTTCACCAATAATGGCGGCACTTCCGGGGATGCTTCTTTTGCAACTTTCGCATCATCGGCTCCAAAGGTAGGGGCTGTATGTACAATTCCGGTACCGTCTTCTGTAGTTACGAAATCACCACCAATGACGCGGAATGCGTTTTCGGGATGTTCATAAGGAAGCGCATAAGGCAATAATTGTTCGTATCGGATCTCGAGGAGGTCACTTCCTTTGAATTCCTTTACAACCAAATAAGGGATTTTCTTATCTCCTTCTTGGAAGGATTCTAAAGCAGCCGCATCTTCAACGGCAGTGTATTTTCCGGCAAATTGCTTTCCAACCAGATTCTTGGCCAAGATCACGTGGATAGGCTCAAAAGTGTATTGGTTAAACGTTTTCACCAATACATAATCAATCTTAGGTCCTACCGTAAGTGCTGTATTACTAGGCAAAGTCCAAGGTGTGGTGGTCCATGCCAAAAAGTGAATGTCCCCCAAGCCCTTTAGGAAATCGGGCAAGGTATTTTCAACTGCCTTGAATTGGGCCACAACGGTGGTGTCGGTAACATCTTGATAGGTTCCCGGTTGGTTTAACTCATGAGAGCTTAAGCCTGTACCCGCTTTTGGCGAGTATGGCTGTATGGTATAACCCTTGTACAGTAATTCTTTATTGTAAATCTGTTTTAGCAACCACCAAACACTTTCCATATACTTTGGATCGTAGGTGATGTAGGGATCGGACATGTCTACCCAATAACCGTAACTTTCAGTAACTCGGTTCCACACATCGGTATAGCGCATTACAGCTTTACGACAGGCTTCGTTGTATTCTTCTACGGAGATTTTCTTACCGATATCCTCCTTTGTAATTCCCAATTCCTTCTCAACACCAAGCTCGATGGGTAATCCGTGGGTATCCCACCCGGCCTTACGATCTACTTTGAATCCTTTTTGGGTCTTGTACCGACAAAAGATGTCTTTGATAGCACGGGCCATCACGTGATGGATTCCCGGCATCCCGTTGGCAGAAGGGGGACCTTCAAAAAACACAAAAGGGGTCGCTCCTTCACGAATGGAAATACTTTGTTCGAAAATCTGTTCCTGTTTCCAAAATTCCAGTATTTCCTCCGCCAATTTCGGGAGGTCCAAGCCTTTGTATTCCTTGAATTTAGTACTCATACAACAATACCTTTCAATAAGGCTGCGAAAGTAATAAATTTTGAATAAAAAGGCTAGTCAAAACTAGGAGGAATGTGCGGTAGTTTACGGAAAATTAACCTTCTAAGGAAAAAAGGAACATTCCGAAGCGCTCTAGTGCATCAGAATATTCCTTTATTTAATTTTTTAACTAAGAGTTAAGTGCTATTTCTTCTTAAAGATCAATCGAGCCAAAAATAAAATTACAATGGCACCGATGGCACCTGTTAGTATGGCTCCTAACCAACCCTCTCCCAGATTAATTCCTAACATTCCTAGAAGAAAATAGCCCACAAAGCTACCGAGTATTCCGACGATAATATCGCCTATGAGGCCTAAACCACCTCCTTTAAAAATAGTGCTTCCTAACCATCCTGCGATGGCACCGATAATAAGCGTTGCTAATACGTTCATAGTATTGAATTTGGTTAATAATCTATTGAAAGTACAAAAATTAGCAACACGTGATATTTATAAAGCACTGATTATATGAACATTTGTTGTTTAAAACCTTGCATGAGTCACGAAATTTTTCTTCGATTACTTAATCCACAGCCTTTTTCAAAATACATTCTCACAAAAAAACTATCTTTATTTGTCAAACAACCCAACCTTGAAGCAATTTGTTTTTTTTCTATTCCTTCTTGCAACTTCCGCATATGGGCAAGAGTATGTCGATTTGTTTCGAATGGGCTACGGACGAACCATCAACAACAATTTTGAAGGTAGTCCAGAGAGTACTGAAGTATCTAATGTTGAAGCCGATCTTACCTTTCCTGTGGTCCTATCGAACAAACAAACGTTAATCACAGGGGCTTCCTTCAGTAAAAACAGGCTGCAACTATTTCCAAATGCAACCTCCACCAATTTATTCAGTACAGCCTTAAAGCTGGGATTGGCGAGCGTTTACTCTGAAAAATGGAGCAGCACCCTGGTTTTACTTCCAAAACTGGCTTCCGACTATGAATCCATTTCCTCAAACGATTTCTATTTCGGAGGGTTTGCCCTTCTAAAATACCGACAGAAAGAAA
>JAHEMY010000193.1 GCA_024643425.1 Flavobacteriaceae bacterium | reverse complement strand
CAGAAGCCGTTTTCACAAATGAACCTGCCGAACTCTTCCCTAATCTTACTGTTGAGGCAAACATTGTCATCCATACCAAACAAGATGTACTGACCATTCCCAGAAATTATTTAGTGAACGACACGATGGTACAGCTGGAGAATGGGAAATTGCAAAAGGTCGAACCCGGTTTAATGGATTACAATAGGGTGGAAATTAAAGCAGGAATTAAAGAAGGAACCAAGATCGTATTACCGGATAAATGAAAATAAAACACATCACAGAAATAGCCGGTGCGCTTTTAATGGCACGATGGAGGCAGACTTTGATCGCCGCCATTGGTGTGACCTTCGGTATTTCCTTATTTATAGCACTACTTGGGTTCATGGAAGGATTAAATAAAATGCTGGATGGTCTAGTGACCAATCGCACGCCCCACATACGGTTATACAATGATATTCGGCCTTCCCAATTTCAACCTATAGATCTATATAAACCCTACCGTAATTATTACCACTTTATCAGCTCCATCAAACCGGCCAATGCGAAAAAAGAAATCTACGATGCGGAACAGATCCTCCTTCAATTGAACAAAGACCAACGAGTATTGGGTACGGCTCCAAAAGTGACGGCACAGGTTTTCTATAACCTGGGGAATATTGATCTGAATGGCACGATAAACGGTGTGGATGTGGAGCAAGAGGCTAAACTTTTCTTTTTTAAAGATTATATAACAGAAGGGAATTATTACGATCTCAAGATGGTGTCCAACAGTATTATCTTAGGAAAAGGCGCTGCTGAAAAGATGATCGCCAAAGTGGGCGATATTATCACCATCACGACAACCGAAAGGGAACAGTTTCCACTAAAAGTGGTTGGTATTTTTCAGTCGGGTATTGCCGAATTGGACAAAGTTCAAAGCTATGCCAGCTTATCAACCACCCAAAAATTACTTGGCAAGAACAGCAATTACATCAGTGATATTCAAATAAAATTAAAAGATATGACTCAGGCTCCCGTGATCGCCGGGGAATATGAAAAACTTTTTAGGACCAATGCCGAAGATATCCAGACTGCCAATGCGCAGTTTGAAACGGGCAGCAGTGTGCGTTCCGTTATTTCCTATGCCGTAGGCATTACCTTGTTAATTGTAGCCGGTTTTGGGATCTATAATATTCTGAATATGCTGATCTATGAAAAAATGGACACTATTGCCATATTAAAGGCAACAGGGTTCGCGGGGACGGATGTGAAAAAAATATTTATTGCCATCTCAATGACCATTGGATTATCCGGTGCCGCCGGAGGAGTGCTTTTTGGTTTCCTACTTTCCAAAATAATAGATGCCATTCCCTTCAACCCTACCTCACTCCCTACCGTAACCACCTACCCTATCGATTACGGTTTACAATATTATGCAATTGCCGTTTCCTTTGCCTTAGCCACCACCTATTTTGCAGGTTGGTTTCCTGCCAGAAAAGCAAGTAAAATCGATCCTGTTGTGATCATTAGAGGGAAATAAATGGAGACCAATATCATCTTAGAAGCACGTTCCATCCACAAATCTTTCTACGATCCGATGAAGATCGATGTACTGAAGGATATCTCATTTCGTATTTTACGTGGGGATTTTGTTTCGATCATTGGTAAGTCAGGTTGTGGAAAATCCACCTTACTCTATATTCTTTCTACGATGGATACCGATTATTCCGGAGACCTCTTGATAGACGGAGAACTTATGCGTGGAAAATCAGAAAAAGAACTGGCTGTCATCCGAAATGAAAAGATTGGTTTTGTATTTCAGTTTCATTATCTACTCAATGAATTTACGGTTCTAAAAAATGTAATGCTTCCGGGTTTCAAATTGGACAGATTAAAAGAAGAGGAATTGGAGCATAATGCACTCGACTTATTGAAAAATTTAGGGATCGAAAAATTAGCCCATAAAATGGCCTATAAATTATCCGGGGGAGAAAAACAAAGAGTGGCCATAGCCAGGTCGATGATCAATGATCCTCTTATTATTATGTGCGATGAACCTACCGGAAATTTGGATAATAAGAACTCCGATATCGTTTATGAGACTTTTAAAGAACTCACCGAGGTATATAATAAAACACTGCTGATCGTTACCCATGATCTGAACTTGGCGGAGGGTACAGAGCGAATCATTACCATGGATGATGGAAGGATCATCACTTAACAGGATTGAACCTATTCCTTTAACACCTTTACGGTTTCCGTTTTTCCGTTAGCTCCGACCACTTGTACAATATATAATCCGGAAATCCAGTTTTGGGTTGAAACAGTAAACTCCTTAAGTCCTTCCGGATCATAAGAATATACCTCCTGCCCTAACATAGTATACACCATTAATTTCACAAGGGGGGTGTTACATTGTAATTGCAATTCGTCATGTACCGGATTCGTGATCCTTAGCGATAATTTGGATAGGCTATTATTACTAAGTATCACATCAGACAGATTCTGTGCATAGATCTTAGGAAAACCGCTCTTCTGTTCAATAAATACCGCTAAACTCTGGCCATTTACTTGTCGTGTGAATTGAATGCGGCTTTTATTTGCTTCAAAGGTCGCCATCGGTCGTGATTCCTCAGGCCAGGCAAAATCACCATTGTCGTCCAAATATACTCCATGTAAGGTAGTAGGGCTCACTCCGTTGTCAAGCCCACTTTTCATTAAAAACAAAGGTGTGCCTTCCTTTAGTTGTAAGTCCCCGGCATGTACATTTTCCGAACCAATAGGATAGACCTCCTTGGCTGTATCCGTCAACAATCGAGCTCCTGTGTCTTTGCTGAATTTTTGCACATATTCCCCATGATCGCTTTGACTACTGTTGGTATAACTGCATACAGCCCAAATATGTTGAGTGCCACTTTCGAAAGCGATACGGGTACCCATTTCATAATCAGTTTGGTTGGTATCGAAATCCGAGCCATTGATGCCCCAG
>JAHEMY010000078.1 GCA_024643425.1 Flavobacteriaceae bacterium | reverse complement strand
CAATTTTATAATGCATCCATGAACAAAACTAATGGATTCCATTTTGGAGCATTACACCTTTTAATAACTAAATTTCTAAGTACTTTTAATACATGAAATTCGGCTTCGCAACGACATCATTGATTCACGTTTTCCTGCTATCCCTAATACTTTCGAGTTCAGCAGGTTTAATGGCACAAGAAAAATCCCTCAAAGACCTTAGCTACCAGCGTGTCATGCGGCCCCAATCTCCGGAGGATCTATACCTGGGCATGCAGTATTATGATTCGATTTCAGGTGTTCATTTAAATGAATCGGATACGACAAAGGTAATTTTCGACTTGCGCATGGTCATCATTGCGGCTTATAAAATGGGCGATTATCAGGCGGCCGAAAAAGCGGGAGTTCATGGACTACATTTAATCGATGCATCCGCTAATGCAGAAACCTTAAAAGAACCGAGGTCGGCATTATACAATAGTTTAGGGATGGTCTATAACGAATTACTCGATTACTCCAGTGCGCGAAATGCTTATGAAAATGCCCTAAAGAATGCCCAAAATGCTCGTGACAGCTTGATTATGATCAATAACATTGGGAATACCTACCAAGACACCAAGCAGTTTGAAAAAGCAATCGAGTATTATGAAAGGGCCCTTCAACTTGAGTTGGATGAAGCCTCGTTATTATATCGTTTAACGGCGGTAGATAATTTGGGACGCATGTATTCAGCAGTAAATAACCCCAAAGCCATCGATCTCCTGGAAACCGGACTCCTCGAAAGAAAAGCGTTGGGATACCTTGAAGGAATCTATGCCAGCTATAAAAGTTTGGCGATGCATTGGAATCGAAAAGACAAAAAGGCGCTGGCATTGCAATATGCAGATTCGGCCCTGGCCACTGCTCAAAAGCTTAATAGCCCTGCATTTGTTCGGGATGCTTATAGCTTGCAAATTGATTTGGGCAATAATAATGTAGCCGCGGCTTATAAAAAAATAAACGATAGCATCTCTGCCGCAAAACAGCAAGCCGACAATCGGTATGCTGCCTTAAAGTACAATATAGAGCAGGAACGACGCTCCACCGAAGGACAAAAACTTCAAAAAGAAAGAGAAAAGAAACTCCGACTCTTTTTTCAAGGAATGCTCGTATTATTAGTCGTTAGCGGGGTTTTCGCATTTTATTATTTCAGAAACAAGCAACGACTTAAATTGGTCCGTCAAGTACATAGTACTGAATCGGAGATTTCTAAAAAAGTTCATGACGAAGTGGCTAATGAAGTGTATGGCGTAATGACGCGCCTTCAAGGACAAAACACTACAACAAACGACCTGGTAGACCACTTAGAACACATTTACAACAAAACTAGAGACATCTCTCGCGAACATAACCCAATTGATCCTGACGAGGCTTTCGAAGAAATTCTAAAGGACCTCATCCTCCCGTTTCAAACAAACCAGCGCAACATCATTACTAAAAATACGGCAGGCATTGACTGGAAAAAAGTTCCTCCTCTAAAAAAAACCGCCCTCTATCGCGTTTTACAAGAACTCTTAATAAATACAAAAAAACACAGTGAAGCGACCCTTGTTGCCATTTCATTTAATCAAATAGGAAAAAAAATTCACGTCGATTATGCCGATAATGGGCTAGGAACCAGCTTAAAAAAGCGCGGAGGTTTGCTGAATACGGAAACCCGTATAAAAAGCTTAGGCGGAAAAATTACTTTTGAAACATCCCCAAATAAAGGATTTAAAACGAAAATTGAATTGTAGATGTTTTCAAAAGCAATTATTTCAGACGACTTGGGCATTGTGAACAAAGGTGTCTATTCCCTGCTAAACGACTTGGGCGTGAACGAAATCACCCAAGTACAGTATTGTGACGATGCCTATTTAAAGATTAAGAAAGCCCTTATGGACGGGAAGCCTTACCAGCTGCTTATTACCGATTTATCTTTTAAAACAGACCATCGCGAACAGCGCTTCGATTCGGGGGAAAACCTCATTAAAGAATTACGGAAATCTATCTTGGATCTTAACATTATTGTATATTCTGTAGAAGATCGACCCCTGAAGCTTCGGAAACTCATAGGGGCACTCGAAGTAAACGGATTTGTGAATAAAGGACGTAATGGACTCCTCGAATTAAATCAAGCCATACAGGAAGTATTTAAAGGCAATACTTATGTTTCCCCACATTTAAGAAATATGCTGCATTCCCAAACAAGCTTAGAGTTTGACGATTTCGATGCCTTGCTTATCGATCTGCTTTCTAAAGGCAATTCGCAAGAGGAAATTTCTGCCTTCTTTAAGGAGAACAAAATTTCACCAAGCAGTCTTAGCTCGATTGAAAAACGACTTAATAAACTGCGCACCGACTTTAAAGCGAACAATGTGGTTCATTTAGTAAGTATAGTAAAAGACCTAGGATTGATTTAACCCTAGGTCTTATTTATTAAAAACAGATGTTGCCTTTGAGACAGGCATTAATTCGTTAAATCGAGTCTTACTGACTTAAATATCCCGTTAAATCCAACGCAGCACTCCATATCCCTCCACCGAACGAATCGTCAATAGAGACCATAAATCGAGTGCCATTGGGAATTGCAGCAACATAGGTTTGAAAACCAAAAGTCTGACCCGCATGTCCCCAGGATTTATCAAAAATGTTTATCGCTCCTAATCCATAAAGAATCCCTGAGCCCATACCATTGTAGTATTCGCTTTTGATCATGGTCATTGTTTCAGGATTCTTGAACAATTTCCCTTGATACCAAGCATCAATAAATAAAATCATATCGTCCGGGATTGAGATAATATCACCCGCTGGACCGGCCATCGAATAAGGCATGTGAACTACTTCATTCTTAGAATGTCCAACAGCCGTGTTCGATGGTGGGTCTACCGTACCAAAATACGTATGAGTCATCCCTAGAGGATTTAAAATATGCTCTTGAATATAATCCGTATAGGTTTGTCCAGAGACTTTTTCAATAATTTGTCCTAAAAACATATAGTTGGTATTGCTATATTCGAATCGGCTATCCGGCACAAAACGTTCTTTTGGACTTTGTTTTGAAAACGATAGCAAATCATTTGTAGTAAATGTTGCATCCCCTTTACCATACTTTTCTACAACTTCCTCATCAGTTCCGGGGAAATAATCAGGCAGCCCTGAAGTATGGTTCAACAAATGCTTTACTTGTACTGAATCGATATAATTCACTCCATTAATTTCGAGCAATCCATTGTAGAGTGTATCACTTGGCAATAAAGTAGTGAGCGGTGTTTCCAAAGTAAACTTTCCTTCCTCAATTAACTGTAGCACCGAGGTGGCCGTAAACATTTTTGTCGCACTTCCTATTTCAACCGGAATGCTAAAGTCGGTGATAGGAGCATGCGCTCTACCATCATAACCATAACGCAAGACCATGCTGTCCTTGCTAATTTCAAGAATCATGCGAAAGCCTCCTAGTTCAGCCTTCTCTCGAACGAGAGAATCGATTACCGCGATTGTTGCATCCGGGAAAGGATATTCTACAGGTTCAACAATGGATGTTTCTTCAGTGGTCTCTACATTCCCTTTACAGGCGGTCATAAAGAGCCCAAAACTCAGTGCAAAGAAGGCGTAGGTAAATAATTTTACAAAGCTTGGAAATTGTTTCATAATTTTAATTTTTTATCAAACAAAGATAAGTGTTTTCGCAAGATTGTGTTTTTTACTTTGAAGATTTAATCGACGTTAGCTTAAAAATTGGATTTATAGTATCTTTCCGCTCTGTTTAAATAAATTGTTTTAAAATGAAAAAATACCTCATCGCACTGTTCATTATTTCTTCTTTTACCGGCTGCAATACCCCGGAAAAAACCAATACTGAAGCTGAAGAGGCCAAAGTCCGCGAAACCTTTGATCAATTTACGAACGCCATAGAATCCGGTGATATGGAGGCTTATTTATCTTTTCTTACCGACGATTTCGTAGGATACGATCCGGGAAGGGCACCGATCACCATAAGTGATTCGTTTAAAAACGATATGCAGGCCTTTTTTGAAACTACAAGCTTTAAATTAACCAAGCATAAGACGCAGGAAGTGATTGTTCGCGGCGACATCGCCGTGCACCGACATACGGGAACGCTTTTATTAGGTTCGAAAAAGGACAGCGTTAAATCTATGGCCATGAATGTCAATTACCTGGACGTGATGCAAAAGAATGCCTCAGGCGATTGGAAATTCAAGATCCATACGGTGAATATGAGCCAGTAGTTTTTAAAACTCTCTTTTAAAAATAACTTTCCCTACCATTCGTAACGAATTTAGATCATTATTTAAAATCGTTTTCATCGACAAATTCATTTATGTAAACTTTGTCAAACTTGAAAGTAGTGGTAAGTTCATCTTTTCCAATTTTGGAAAATTCCGTTTGAGAATAAGGGAATTTTATTCCATTCACTTCTCGATAGTCTGAAAATTCAATTTGGGTATTAGGTAAAATCTGCATATTGTAAAAATAAGCGGTTCTTAAATAAAAACCCAGATATTCGATTCGAATGAGCAAATGAGTAGTTTGATCATAGTACCTCATTTCATTGGCCCCGTTTGGATAAACCACCTTCATTTGATGAAGCCCGTTTTCAGTTTTCACATCTTTAACCTCATAACCTTCTTCGAAAAAATGCAGTTCTGGAAAAGAATTTACCCGAATAACATCTTTCATACCTAATGAGTAATCTACATTCTTTGCAATGCCATCCTTATTTCGAATGATATAGTAAAACTTACTGCCATTTAATACTGCTATACTTGTCTTTCGGTTATCATCATCAGCCCCTTCTCCTCTCGAATAATAACTCGTCATTTTATCGGGTGCCATAATTTTAAAATGCCTATTTCTTACATTACCGTCAACATCCATTAAAAAATATACAGACTCGATCGCTGCCACTTTATCGCGCCCACCGATAGCTATTAGATAGTTTTCGATGATCTCTTTTTTGAAATTATTAGCATCGTCCAGAGCCTTGTTCATTTTGTCAAATGCTTCACGACTTTCCGGATAATTAGATAGATTTTCACTCACTTCATACACATCTCGGTACTTTTCCTCAAGTCCTGGAATATCAAAATTGGTTAAATAGTCATCGCACTGCAAACGCAGTCCCAAAATGCGATCGTAACTGTGGTTGGGATCGGCCTCCAGTAGTTTGTTTCCCGCCAAAATTCGAAGATGCAAGATATTAGGAGCCTTTTCTCCTAAGATCTTTTCGGTTTCATTCAGAAAGCCAATACATTCCTCAAAATTGTTTTGGTAATAGGCTTTTTCTGCATCTTCAAATTTGAATTTAGCTAAAGTGTTTTGAGCATTCAGCGAAGTGCCAAAGACAAAAAATAACACTATCGTAAATGAGTAAATCTTCATTTTATTTAAAATCGTTTTCATCGACAAATTCATTAATATAGACATTGATAAATTGATGATTCGTAATCAATTCTTCATTATTAAATACATTTTTTTCTATTTGAGTAAATGGGAACTTTATTCCATTGACAGGTTGGTAGTCGACAAATTCAATGATCGTAATAGTTGCCGGTCCAGAATTGAAAGATTGGAAGGTGTTTAGGTAAAATCCAAAATATTCTACTTTTCTTAATAAATGGGTGTCCACATCATAATATCTTGATTCATGAATTCCATTAGGATAAGAAACATACATATGGTGCAATCCATTTTCAGTTTTAACCAAATTAAATTCGTAGTCATCATCTAAAAAGTGAAGTTCTGGAAACGTGTTCACTCTAATAATGTCTAACATCCCAGGTGAAAAATCAAATCGTGCTGAACCCCCATCTTTTTCTCTAAATTTAAAATAATATCGATTTCCATTTAATACCATAATAGCCCCTTTTCGCTTGTCAGCATCCCCATCATCTCCTTTTGAATAAAAACTGGTCATTTTATCTGGGGCCATTATTTTTATATGTCCTTTCGACTTACTACCATCTACTTCCCTTATAAAATAAATCGATTGTATTGCTGCCACTTTATCGCGTCCACCGATAGCCGTTAGATAGTTTTCGATGATCTCTTTTTTGAAATTATTAGCATCATCCAGAGCCATGTTCATTTTGTTAAATGCCTCGCGACTTTCAGGATAATTAGATAGATTTTCACTCACTTCATAAACATCTCGGTACTTTTCCTCAAGTCCTGGAATATCAAAATTGGTTAAATAGTCATCGCACTGCAAACGCAGTCCCAATATGCGATCGTAACTGTGGTTGGGATCGGCCTCCAGTAGTTTGTTTCCCGCCAAAATTCGAAGATGCAAGATATTAGGAGCCTTTTCTCCTAAGATCTTTTCGGTTTCATTCAGAAAGCCAATACATTCCTCAAAATTGTTTTCGTAATAAGCTTTTTCGGCATCTTCAAATTTGAATTTGGCTAAAGTGTTTTGGGCTTCGACAGCATAGCCTCCAATAATTGTAAACCACAGAATAAGTACTGTTTGCTTCATCGTTGAGTATTAAATAAAATTAATGATTGTCTTTTTTAATAGGATTCCCCCAAAAGTCAAGTTCAATATTTTGTGAAGGATTATTTGAGTTATTGGGTTCAGAATTAGAACTACTATCCATAGGTTTACCCCAAAAATCAATAGCGGGTCCGGAAGAAATTCCTTCAGGTGATTCCGGTTGCGGATTGATTCCTTCAAATTCGAGAAAAGAAGTTCCCATGGCAGTTCCGCTAAGGTAATTCAAAAAGGTGTTATGAATATTATTGGCTTCTGCCAAGCTATACATGGGGCCCACCATCACTTCTTCTAATGGAGTAATTCCTTGTATTTGATTTGAAATTTTTGTTTTCATAGGCCAAGTACCATCCGGATACTTACCAATTGCAAAGGGTTTGGTAAGAGTTACAACGGGTTGGTCGTCTAATAAACTATTTGGTTGGTAGGCATAAACAAAATAATATAGGTTATTGCCCGCAGATTTCGTCGTTGAAATAGGCAACTCCCCTTGTGGATAGCCATTGAACACGGCAATACGCGCCTTTCTTATAGACTCCCTAATTTCTTTTTTACGGGCTTCAGCTGCGGCAATTTGTCTTCGTCGCTCTGCGGCAGCCTCCTTTTTGGCTTTATTTTTGGCCAAACCATCTAGGATTCCACTCGCAATTCCAACACCCGACAAGGCAGCTCCGGAAATAGCCTGGCCCATATTGCCATTAGCAGAACTTAACATCGACATACCTGCATTAATCATTGCGCGCGGATCGGCATAAGTCTCCGAACTTATATTGGAAAGACTCTTTTTCATTTCCCTATCGATATCCAATGATTGTTGGTAAATTTTATTCCCTTGCTGAACCAATTCATTATTGTAATTATCTACCTGAACTCTCCGGGCGGCCTCCTCTTTCTCCCAAATAGCCCGCTCTTGAGCCTTTCGTTCTTGTTCTGCTTGCTGTTGTTTTAAAAAGCGGTTTTCTTCTTCATTTTCCACAACTACCGCATTTTGTGTATTAGAACCCACGGCCTCCCCCATACTTTCCTCAGAAGCGTTGAGATCTTCTGTGACATTGAGATTTTCCCCTTCGGAGGCCTGCATTTCTGCCAAACGTGCTTCTTCCTCCTTCTTTTTTACAATAGCTGCGTCTGTCCGATCAATATCGTTTTGGATCGCCGGATCGTTCAATACCACAGCTGCCTTTTCATAGAGTCGCTTTGCATCTTCCGGATTGTTATCCGCCTCCGCAAATCGTGCTTCTTCTAACCATTTTTTAGCCTGACGCTGGTCTAATAGTTTTTGCAATTCAGCCCGAACTTCATCGTCGTCCTTAATTTGTAAGGCTTGTTCATAATAATCAATGGCCTGATCTACATATCCAAACTGATAGGCAGCACGGGCATCCGTAACTTTGGCCAGAAATTGATTTTTTAATCGTCCTGCTTTAAGCTCTTTTCCCAAGATGTCATCCATTGCCTTAAATCCTGTAATAACTTTATGAAGCGGAATAACTTTTACTTGAATATCCAAGCTTCTTATGTACTCGTCGCCGGTTAGATTACCACGAGAGCCTGCACTAAATAATATTCCTCCGGTAACAGACTTACCAAATTCACTTACCCAAACTTTTGTGCTAAACGAAACACGTTCATTAGTTTTTCGATTTAAATAAGTTCCGTCTAATCGAAACCAACTCTGGTATAAATGTAAGGAAACACCATAATCCGCAAGATTGTAATGTCGCGTTCCTCCATCAATCGTAGGACCAACTACTTGTGTTGGTTGGTTTATATCAAAGTGACAATCTATATTCACTGATTCTGCCTCATACCTCCCGATAATTTCCAAATTCCAAAATCCCAAACAACATTTTGCATTAATGTTTTCAAATACCATGTTCTCCGGATTGTAATCGGGCCAATCTTCCATGAGTCCTTGGGTAACATTGGTACTGATTCGGACCTGAGCCTTTACTGCTGTAAACAGAAGTAAAATTCCTATGCACAGAAGTGTTTTAAATGAACTCATAGGCATTTTCTTTTTTTATAAAAATAAAAAATTGATTTTAAAAAAAGAACAAAAGTAAATACATGTCATTATAATCTTATAGATTACAATGTTCCTTTTTAAAATAATGATAAAAAACAGTAAAACTCATACTACAAAAAAAAGCCCCGTTCAAAAGAACAGGGCTTTTAGCTTGATTGAATGTTATCTATCTAGTAGGTATACGTTTTTGGTTTTGCAAAAGTTTCGTCAAACATAATCACGGCACTACCACTAGGAGCGTCGTAAGGTGCTTTTGGCAATACACTTGGATTGGAAGGATATTTTCCCTTGTTATATTGCAACTCCTTCAATTCACCTTCACTGCGAACTAAAATATCTCTCCATCCATTATGCATGGCATTTTCCACATAAATTGGAGTATTCATTACCGTAAATTTGGTAATGATATTCGATTCATGATCCAATAGCAATACAGTACAACCTCCACTACCACAGAAGTAAGGACTTAAGAAGTTTACAAAATATTCATCTTTTCCATCTCCATTTAAGTCAACTTGATAGTATTGGAACTTACGATCAATCTCTTGAAGATTCGCCATATCGCTGGCTAAGAAATCGTTGACAAGAAAATTTTGAATGTTAGCCGCCATTTGGTCGTTGCTTGAAGAAGCATCGTACATCTCTTGGTTCTCCTCAACCGCAGGAGTTTCTTCCATTACTTCAGGAGCTTCGGTTTCTACAGCTTCCGATTCTACGGTTTCAGAATTTTGATTTTTACAGGCGATTAAAGAAATCACACTGAACATTAAAAGCAGTTTTTTCATTATTTATTTGTTTTTGTTTTGTTTAAAATTTTTCGACCGTAAAGTTACAAATAAAACCAAACATAGCAATCCAAATCATGTATTTAATAACACATTAACAGCGTTTTAAGATTGGAATAATTCTTAAAAAATGGGTTTAATATAATCACAATGTTAACTGTTCATACTACAAATAAAATAATCGCCTTTTACCATGGAAATCCCAAAGGCAAGTTGAGTAAGACTATCTATGTTTATTGCGACAATTTTATTAACCCTAAAAATCCATCATCAAGGATATTTATGTTTCATATAAATTCGTAACTTTATAATAACTAACATATTAACCCTGCGCCATCCTAATGATGTCACAGCAACCAAACTTGTAAAGTCATGATTTTATCCAAAAGTACCAGAAGCTTTGTCGCTTCTATCACATCCTTATTATGTTTATCCTGCATACTTTTTCTTTTGCAATCCTGTAAATCGGAGGTGAAAAAAGAAACCACGGAAGAGGTGGCTATGGTTGAAGAAAGCGAACCTGTTGTGGAGGTTATCACTCAAGAAATGGATTTCCAAATGCCCGACACCATTCCCTCCGGTTGGAATACCTTTCGGTATAAAAATCAATCCCCTCAAACCCACTTTTTATTAATTGATAAATACCCTGAAGGAAAAACCTCCGAGGATGCCGAAACATTAGTAGCTCCTGTGTTTGATAACGCCATGAAATTAATCACCGAAGGAAAAGTTGAAGAAGGCTACGCTGAATTTGCCAAGCTTCCCGAGTGGTTTGGCGAAGTGGTCTTTATGGGAGGAACGGGGTTACTTTCCCCGAATCAAGTTGCCGAAACCACCCTCTTTTTGGCACCCGGAAAATACATGTTGGAGTGTTATGTAAAAATGAGCAATGGGATGTTCCATACCTCGATGGGGATGACTAAAGATTTGGTCGTAACCGAAGCCGACTCGGGCATGAAAGAACTAATGTCGGATGTCAATATTAGTATTTCCAGTACCGAGGGAATTGTTGTCAGCGAACCTATCGGTGCCGGCACCCATACCTTTTCTGTATTCTACAAAGATCAGATTGTCCATGAAAGTTTTGTGGGACACGATATTAATTTAGTGCGAATTGACGAGAATGCCGATGTTAAAGTGCTTGAAGCATGGATGAATTGGGCCGATCCAAAAGGCTTGATTGAACCCGCACCACAAAACTTCACCTTTATGGGTGGCGTAAACGACATGCCCACGGGTAGTACCGGTTATTTCACTGCAACCTTAGCCCCGGGTAACTATGCCCTAATTTCAGAAGTCCCGAATGCCTCCGGCAAGAATATGCTGAAGTTGTTTGAAGTCGCGCCTTAGCGGTTGTTGGTTCTCGGTTATGCGTTATGTGTTATGTGTTCTAGGTTGTGTGTTCTGGGTTGTCGTAAAAAGAGCTTGTCATCCTGCCCCGAGTACTCGGGGTGAGTCGGGATCTCATTACGACCTGTTCACTGCTCACCCGTTTTGCCCTAGCCCTAAAGCCTGCCTGCCGGTAGGCAGGGGAACCGGGCTCGTGCTTTCAGTTCTCGGTTGTCGGTGGTCAGTTTTTTTTCATGTGTCAATGACACCGACAAGTCCTACGTCCTAAATCTTAAGTCAACATCTCACACTTCACTGCTCACTGCTCACTGCTCACTGCTCACTAATATTCCCTATATTTATTCAAACCAAGCTCTAATGATTAAATTCTTCCGACATATACGTAAAAACCTTATGGAACAGAACAAAACAGGACGGTACCTGAAATATGCCATTGGGGAGATTGTCTTGGTGGTGATTGGTATTTTAATCGCC
>JAHEMY010000077.1 GCA_024643425.1 Flavobacteriaceae bacterium | reverse complement strand
AAACTAAGTTTTTCTAAAAGTAGTTCCGAGAACTTAGAACATATTATTGGCGCTAGGCTTAACGAGTCTAATCTCCTAATTAGGACCGATACCGCCTCTTTATTTACCTATGCCCTTCTCTTCGCCGACGTTTTGGCCTTTCAACATTATTTGCACCATCCAAGAGAATTGAAGTTATATGTAGAAGATTTAGAAGCAACGTTGGTAGGACAAAGCATTCGTGCATTGCAGAGCAAGCAACGAAAAAATAAATACGATTTACAGATTATAGATATGGTGGCTGAATCTACTTTGTTAGAAGAAGCGACCAATGTTTCGGCCAATAGCACCCTAACGCATTCTTTAAAAAACCGAACCCCACTTGAACGACAATTTATTTTAGACTTATGTCTTTTGGCGGTTTGGAACGATCAAAATATAGAAAAATCGGAACTGCTTTTTCTGCAAAGCATTGCTGCAGAATTAGGATGCACCACTGCTGAACTCAACCAAAGCATTCAAATATTGAAGGACTTTTCGAGCACCAACGCTCAGAAAATTAAATTATTTGACCATTCCCATCCGGTAAAACAACTATACAAGCAGTCCTCGGAAACGGTAAAACTGCTTATCATGAGAAATAAGGGTCGTTTGCTGCGTGAATTAAACGACAGCGGGGAACTATTAAAACTTTTAAGCCATTCAACAGTGCGCGATCTATCGGTCGATGAAAAGCATAAAGTAAAAGTGCAATTATTGGACATTTGTAAAACCGTGCCTTCCCTTACCATCTTTCTACTTCCCGGAGGATCTTTGTTATTACCGCTACTTGTAAAGTTTATCCCAAAGTTACTTCCTTCAGCCTTTAATGAAAATCGCGTAGACGATTAGCACTTTAAAATTGATTAAAACCTTCATTTTGGCTATCTTTAAACAATAGCCTAATTCACTATGTGTTACGACATCAAAGCGAGTCTCGAAGCCCAATTAAAGCGTGCCAAAAGAAGGGGCGATGCCGATGCCTTGAAACAAATTCAACAGAAGTTGCTTCCCTTTACCGACCTCCCCTTGTTCCACGCTTCGGGATTTAGTCATCCAAAAATATTGATCTATACCCACCGCTCGCCAGATTTCCCTGAAGTCTCACAATGGGGATTGGTACCCCATTGGATTAAGGACCGTGTGCAGCTTCAAAAGTTTTGGAACAACACCTTGAACGCTCGAGGTGAAACCATATTCGAGAAGCCATCGTTTCGCGATGCAGCAAAAGACCAACGATGCCTTATTTATTTGGATGGTTTTTTCGAACATCATCATTTTCAAGGAAATAGCTATCCTTATTTCATTGAATCCGTGAATAATGAACCCTTAATTGTTGGGGGACTCTATAACGAATGGGTAGACCGTGAAACGGGAGAAATGATCAATACATTTTCCATCGTAACCACCAAGGGAAACACCCTCTTGAGCAGAATCCATAACAACCCAAAGCTCGATGGACCCAGAATGCCATTATTGTTACTTCCTGATGAAGCAGAATCTTGGTTGCAAAACATTGACGACCCCTTAGATCAAAAAGAAATAGAATCCCTCATGCAACCTTACCCGGAAGCGTTGCTGAAGGCACATACAGTACAAAAATTACGCGGGAAAAATTATTTAGGAAACGTTCCTGAGGTGATTGAAGAAGTACGTTACCTGGAACTCGAAGAAAGTATCTAGTTTTATTTTGTTCTCTAGGATGGTTTTGTAATTTTAACCGTCTTAATTAATCTTCATCATGAAATACCCCCTAAGCTTTCTTCTTCTCCTTTTTATTTCTATCGGATTTAATGCTTGTAAAAGCACCCCATCGGGAACGGATACTTCGAACGTAAAAGAACAGGCATCCACTGCAAACGAAGCAAATACTGGTTTTGACGTTACGGGAAACTACGTCACCGATTCGTACCAAAAACGGGCCGAGGGGTATGATTGGATGGCGGTGTTAGTGACAAAAACGGATAAGGACGAACTATCTATAAAACTGCGTTCTCGCAGCGATAAAAAGAAACCGACTTGTACCCTAGATATGATTGGCTACAAATTATCCAACAACACTTACCAAGCTACCGTGCAAGGCGAAATGGTTCAAATTGAATTTAAAAAAGATGAACTCACTATTTCTGTTGCGGATGATGCCCTATGGGTCTTGGCCTATCCTTGTTCGGGAGGCGCAACCGCCGCTGGAACCTATACAAAACTGGAAGGGCAACTTGATCGAAGTCATTTGGATCCAACGGTTTTTTCAAGTTCGCTTCCATGGGGAGACACTGAAAATTATTGGGTGACGACCAAGGTGGTAGATGAAAAGACACAACTTAGCATAGATCCTGTGGGTCCTATTTCGGCACAAGAACCTTTCATTGCTAATTTTGATGGCGAAGTTACCGGTGCCGTAATAAACGACTTGAACAATGATGGGTTCGCCGAAGTTCTTGTGTTTACGGTCTCAGGCGAGAATCATATTGGAAATGTTTATGGAGTTTCCTCCAACAGCGGAAAGTCGATAAGCGCCTTTTATTATGCCCCTGCAGGGGATGACCCAGCCTTAAATAATGGATATCAAGGAAATGATACATTTTCCGTAGAAAATAACCTGCTTGTAAACCGATTTCCTATTTACAATAACGGACAGCAAACCGGAAAATTACGGCAAGTAACGTATGCGTTGGTCAATGGAAAAAATGGCCGTTTGTTTGCGATAAAGGATGTAGCAGAAGTAGATGCGAAGTAATTGCGCTAATTTGTTTTGCCCTTAATTGGCGACCTCACTAATAAATTTTATTCGGTATAAGCGAAGTTCTTCGTCGTCGTAGTCACCATCGAATTCTTCCATGGCATCATCAATCTTATCGGTTTCGGCCTCTAAAAAGTATTCATGCAACTCTTCTTGCTGATCTTCATCCAAGACCTCATCAATCCAATAGTTAATATTCAATTTGGTCCCGCTAAAGACAATCGCCTCCATTTCCTTTATAAAATCGGGCATATCCAGACCTTTTGCATTGGCAATGTCCGGCAAGGGCAACTTACGATCCACGTTTTGTATGATAAAGAGCTTTAGTGCGCTATTGGTTCCCGTAGATTTCACAATAAAATCGTCCGGGCGGATAATATCATTTTCTTCTACATAGTCGGAAATAAGCTTTACAAAAGAGGCTCCGTATTTTTTTGCCTTTCCTTCTCCCACACCATGCACATTGGACAATTCGTCCATGGTAATTGGGTATTTTAAGGCCATGTCTTCTAGGGAAGGATCCTGAAAGATCACGAAGGGTGGTAATTTTAATTTATCGGCCACACGCTTTCGTTCTGCCTTCAACAATTTAAAAAGCTGGTCGTCGGCCACATTACCCCCTCCTTTAGCAGGCGTTGCAATGGTATCGTCGTTTGCTTCCTTATAACTATGGTCTTCTGTCATTAAGAATGAATACGGCTTCTCAATAAATTTTTTGCCCTTTTCCGTAAGCTTAATAACCCCATAGGTTTCAATATCTTTTTTAAGCATTCCATCAACCAATACCTGCCTAATCAAGGCCATCCAATACGATGGTTCATGGGTACTTCCAGAGCCAAAATATTCTTGTGTATCGGTACGGTGCGATTTGATTAAGGCGTTTACTTTTCCCACCAAAACATTCACCACTTCCTTAGACTTGTATTGTTCGTTGGTGTTTTTAATTACCTTCAGTAGCGTTACCACCTCATCTTGCGCTTCCACTTTTTTCTTCGGATGACGCATGTTATCGTCCATATCGCCACCTTCTCCGGTTTCATTGTCAAATTCTTCCCCAAAATAATGAAGGATGAATTTACGCCGTGAGATAGAAGTTTCAGCAAAAGCTACGACTTCTTGAAGCAAAGCAAGACCAATCTCCTGCTCGGCTACCGGCTTTCCGCTGGTGAATTTTTCTAGCTTTTCAATATCCTTATAACTGTAAAAAGCCAAGCAATGTCCTTCACCGCCATCGCGTCCTGCACGCCCGGTCTCTTGGTAATAACTTTCGATGCTCTTGGGCATGTCGTTATGAATCACAAAACGAACATCGGGCTTATCAATTCCCATCCCAAAAGCAATGGTTGCCACAACCACGTCGGCATCCTCCATCAGGAACATATCCTGATTTTTCACTCGAGTCTTAGCATCCAATCCGGCATGATACGGAATCGCATTGAGTCCATTTACTTGAAGCGTTTGTGCGAGTTCTTCAACGCGTTTTCTGCTAAGACAATAAATAATCCCGCTCTTTCCTTCATTTTGCTTCACAAAACGAATGATATCGGCATCCACATTCTTTGTCTTGGGACGAATCTCATAGTACAAATTAGGTCTGTTGAAAGAAGCTTTAAAGGTATCGGCATCCGGGATTCCTAAATTTTTAAGAATATCTTCCTGCACTTTGGGTGTTGCCGTCGCGGTAAGACCAATAATTGGGATATGATCCCCCAAGCGTTTGATGATCTTCCGAAGGTTTCGGTATTCCGGACGAAAATCGTGACCCCACTCACTAATACAGTGTGCTTCATCGATGGCCACGAACGATACAATGACCGTTTTTAGAAATTCAATATTTTCTTCCTTGGTGAGGGATTCAGGCGCAACGTATAATAATTTGGTAATGCCCGAGGAGATATCCTTTTTAACTTGTTTGATCTCAGTTTTGGTAAGGGATGAATTCAATACATGCGCAATGCCATCGTTCGAAGAAATAGAACGCAAAGCATCCACCTGGTTTTTCATTAAGGCAATTAAAGGAGACACCACAATAGCAGTGCCCTCTGCCATTAAAGCCGGCAGTTGATAACACAAGGACTTACCGCCCCCGGTTGGCATAATAACAAAAGTATTATGGCCTTTCAACACACTCTTAATCACACCTTCCTGCAGCCCTTTAAAAGAACTAAAACCAAAATACTTCTTAAGAGATGCGAACAAATCTGTTTCGCTAATTCTTATTTCCATCCTAATTTAAAACCAAGGCACTTAAAATAAATTGTAGGAACTCGATAACAATTGTAATTTTGCAACCTATTGGGTACTATCGAATCTTATCACTAATTTGGGACAGGAAAGTAAATGCTACTTTCCTTTTACTAAATATAGGGAATTCTTAAAAGCTTACAAACAATAAAAAGTGTAAAATTTTGAATCATTTTGACAAAATAATAAGTGTTGCACGTAAAACCATCGAAACCGAAGGGAATGCGATTTTAAATCTGGCCAACTTACTCGATGAAGAGTTTGCAGCAGCCGTCGATTACATTTATCAATCGCAGGGACGAGTAATCGTAACCGGTATAGGTAAAAGTGCCAACATAGCAACCAAAATTGTAGCCACACTAAATTCAACCGGAACGCCGGCCATCTTTATGCATGCTGCCGATGCAATTCATGGGGATTTAGGAATTATACAGGAAAAGGATACGGTAATTTGCATCTCGAAAAGTGGAAATACCCCTGAAATTAAAGTTTTGGTTCCACTCATCAAAGCGAGTGGCAATAAACTTATGGGACTTACCTCCCACCGCGATTCGTTTCTTGGTCAGCAAAGCGATTTTATTTTGAATGCCTATGTCGAAAAAGAAGCCTGCCCAAATAACTTAGCGCCCACTACGAGTACTACCGCCCAATTGGTCATGGGAGATGCTTTGGCAATGTCGCTATTAGAGCTTCGCGGATTTTCAAGTAAGGATTTTGCCCGCTTTCATCCGGGAGGATCGCTAGGTAAAAAACTCTACCTTCGAGTAAGTGATTTGACTTCGCTAAATGAAATGCCTCAAGTAAGTCCGGACACCAACATTAAAAGAGTAATTGTAGAGATTTCAGAGAAACTATTGGGGGTAACAGCCGTAGTAGATAATAACAAGATTGTTGGGATTATCACCGATGGAGATTTACGTAGAATGCTTACAAAAGTGGATAATATTGCCGGGTTAACGGCGAAAGACATTATGACCTCCAACCCGAGAATCATCGATAATGACGCCATGGCTGTGGAAGCCATGGAAATGATGGACAAGAATGGGATTACGCAAATCTTGGCGGAAAAAGATGGCGTTTACTCGGGCGTGGTTCATATTCATAACTTAAGTAAAGAAGGAATAATTTAATGGCTGCAAAAAAAGTGAAAGCCTCGGCCGAAAAGGAAATGTCCTTTTTGGATCATCTTGAAGAACTGCGTTGGCATTTGGTTCGAGCGACCATGTCGGTGATGATTTTGGCGGTAGTCGCCTTTATCTTCAAGGATTTTATTTTCGACGGAATTCTCTTTGCACCCAAAAGAGCCGATTTCCCGACCTACCGATTTCTATGTAAGTCGGCGAGACTTATTGGCTTCGATAGTTTTTGCTTCACCGAATTGCCGTTTCGCGTTCAGAGTAGAACCATGTCGGGACAGTTTTCGGCACACATTTGGACTTCCATTACGGCAGGATTTATCGTCGCTTTCCCTTATGTGATCTATGAATTCTGGAAGTTTATTAGCCCAGGGCTACATGCTACGGAACGGCGAAATGCAAAAGGATTCATCTTGGCAGGTTCCCTTTTATTCTTCTCAGGAGTGCTGTTTGGTTATTATGTAATCACTCCCCTTTCAATCAACTTCTTAGGAACCTATCAAGTAAGTGACCAAGTTTTCAACGATTTCGATTTAAGCAGTTATATAGGCTTGGTAAGAGCCTGTGCCTTATCGGCCGGACTTATATTTCAATTGCCCATTGTGATCTATTTCTTAACCAAAATAGGTGTAGTGACCCCGGAGATTCTAAGGAAATATCGAAAATTTGCACTGATTATTGTGTTGGTCATTTCGGCTATTATTACCCCACCGGACATTGCGAGTCAGGTGATTGTATCGATTCCCGTATTAATTTTATATGAAATAAGTATTTTCATTTCCGGACGCATTCTCAAAAAACAAAAACAAAAACAAAATACTACTTCCTGATGGGTACAATCGTAGAAGATTTTAACGACTATCGTTCCATGATGAACGAAAAGATGATGGCCGACAATAACAAGCTCATCAAACGAATCTTTAACCTAGACACCAATGCCTTTATGGAGGGTGTACTTCCTAAAAAAACCAAAGAACTTCTGGGCTTAGGCAACTCTTTGGTGCTGCGCTGCGACGACTGCGTAAAGTATCATTTAGAAGCCTGCCACAAGCTTGGTCTAAGCAAAGAGGAAGTTGTCGAAGCCATGAGCATTTCACTACTCATCGGAGGAACCATTGTCATTCCGCACCTACGCAGAGCCTTTGAATATTGGGAGGCGTTGGAGGGGTAAGTCGGTTGTGGGTTATGGGTTATGAGTTATGGGTTATGAGTTATGAGTTATGAGTTAAAAGTTTTTATTTAATTTTATAAAGTTGCCATTATTGCTCCCCTAATGGTTTTTACATTAAAGTGTAAGAATTATGAGGAGTTACAAAGACTTAGAAATCTATCAACTGGCATTGACGTTGTGTTTAGAGGTTCATGAAATGTCTCTAAAATTGCCGGCGTATGAATTATACGAGCAAGGAAGTCAGATACGACGATCATCTAAAAGCATTAAGGATAATATTGCTGAAGGATATGGTCGAAGAAGATATAAACATGATTTTATAAAATATTTAGTTTATGCTCAAGGTTCTTTATTAGAATGTATTTCTCAGCTAGATACCATAGAAAGAATTCATAAAGTTAAAGAGATTCCATTGCTTAAAGAAAATTATGAAATTTTGGGTGCGAAAATTTACTCATTTATGAGATATGTAGAATTGCATTGGAATGGATAAAAATTGTTCATACTTTTAACGTTTCATAACACACAACACACAACACACAACACACAACACACAACACACAACACACAACACACTTCCATGAAACTAAAAGCCGAAAATCTAGTAAAATCATACAAAGGACGCCAAGTGGTGAAAGGTATTACCGTGGAAGTGAATCGCGGGGAGATTGTAGGATTGTTAGGACCCAATGGAGCGGGAAAGACTACTTCCTTCTATATGATTGTGGGATTGATCAAACCCAACGGAGGAAAGATCTTTTTAGATAATACAGACATTACCACCTATCCCATGTATAAACGCGCTCAAAATGGTATTGGGTATTTGGCTCAGGAAGCGTCCGTTTTTAGGAAGCTGAGTATTGAAGATAATATTCTAAGTGTGTTACAGCTTACCAGCCTCTCTAAGAAAGAGCAGGAGCTTAAAATGGAGTCGTTGATTGAAGAATTCGGACTCGGACACATTCGTAAAAGCCGTGGAGACTTATTAAGCGGTGGGGAACGTCGACGAACCGAGATTGCTAGAGCCTTAGCCACCGATCCAAACTTTATTCTTTTGGATGAACCTTTTGCCGGGGTGGATCCCGTGGCGGTAGAAGACATTCAGCGGATTGTCGCACAGTTAAAAAATAAGAACATCGGCATCCTTATTACCGACCACAATGTTCAAGAAACGCTTGCGATTACAGACCGCACCTATTTGATGTTTGAAGGAAGTATCTTAAAACATGGTATTCCGGAAGAATTGGCAGCCGACGAGATGGTACGAAAAGTATACCTCGGACAAAACTTCGAACTGCGTAAAAAGAAATTGGAGTTTTAAACCTAGTCTTTATCAGGCCAAATCAAGGAGATCAAAATATACAACAAGAGCATCACCGGAATGGCCATGAACTTCAATGTAATTAGCAGCACCAAACAGATTCCTGCAAAAAGGTAGCGCTTCAAATTCGATTTCAAATCCCAAGTCTTAAACTTAAAGGCGAACAAATTAATTTCAGCATTGAGTAAAAAACAGCTCAACAGCGTGAGTCCGATTAAAAACCACTTATTGAAAAAAAGTTCCTCCAAAAGCGGAGAATACTGAAATTCAAAGATCATGGGTAAACTCAAAATAAGTAAGGCATTCGCCGGAGTGGGCAATCCAATAAAATGATTCGTCTGACGCTTGTCTATATTGAATTTCGCAAGGCGATAAGCCGATGCGACCACAATCAATAAACCAATAAGCATATAATAGCGTTCTCCCATCACATTCCAAGCCTTGGATGAAAAGACATCGGTGAGTGGCCGTATTTCCCCAAAGAATGAGAGTTGCAGCATTTGCACCATTACGAGCCCCGGAACAACTCCAAAGGTAACCATATCGGCTAGGGAGTCCAATTGCACGCCAATGGCACTCTGCAGTTTGAGACTGCGGGCTACCATTCCATCGAAAAAGTCGAAAATGATACCGAGGATCACAAAAACAGCCGCTACGATAAGATCGCCGGATACGGTAAATAAAATCGCTACTGTCCCGCAAAGGAGATTGAGCGAAGTAATCATGTTGGGAAGATGCTTTAGCATAAAATTGAATTCTATTGTAAAAATACTAAAGTATTTACGACCACTACAATATCAATGCAAAAATGTAGTTTACTATTCTGTAAAATAGTGAGATATTTGCACAAAATGAATTGCTTGAAGAAGAACCTACTTTTTCTTACCCTATTGCTTTGCCTAAGCCTTAGCGCTCAAACTACCCGAAAATATTCCAACGAGTTTTTGAATATTGGTGTGGATGCGGCGGCTTTCGGTATGGCCAATGCTGTGGTGGCTTCTACAGGCGATGTAAATTCGGGCTATTGGAACCCTGCGGGCTTGTTAAAACTTGAAGATAAGCAACTGTCCATCATGCATGCCTCCTACTTTGCCAACATTGCCAATTACGATTATGCAGCCTTCGCGATGCCCTTGGATGATGAAAGCGTCGTCGGGTTTTCCATCATTCGCTTTGGGGTGGACGATATTTTAAACACGACTCAGCTTATCGACGACCAAGGAAATATTGATTACAACCGCATTAGCCTGTTCTCTACGGCCGATTACGGCGTGACATTTTCCTATGCCCGTGCTCTTCCTTTGGACGGATTGAATTTAGGGGTGAATGCAAAGGTGGTACGTCGAATTATAGGTGACTTTGCCTCTTCTTGGGGATTTGGTCTGGACGCTGCCTTACAATTCCAAAACAAAAGCAATTGGAATTTCGGATTGATGGTGCGCGATATCACGACCAGCTTTAATGCTTGGAGTATTGATGAAGAAAAGTTTGCCGACATATCCGGTGCGGTGGCGGGACAGAATCAAGAACTCCCCGAATCCACTGAAATTACCATTCCCAAAATGCAAATGGGTGTTTCAAAGAAATGGATATTCCATTACGACTTTTCCCTTCAATCGGAAGTCGATTTAAATTTCCGCTTTGCCGAAACCAACGATGTCTTCTCATCCTCATTTGCCAGTGTGACTCCGGCAGCGGGTGTAGAGTTTGGCTACATCGACTTGGTGTTTGTGCGTGTAGGAGCCGGTAATTTCCAAAATGTCTTACAATTAGACGGAAACGAGTCCTTAGGATTTCAGCCCAATATTGGCGTTGGTTTCAAATACAAAGGCATCCAGGTAGATTATGCCCTTACCGACATCGGTGATCAAAGTGCCGCTCTCTACAGCAATGTCTTTTCCTTGAAGCTTGATTGGAGTTTGTTTCGGTAGTATAATCCTTCCTGCTTACGAAGCTCTTTTCTTTCTGATACCGGCTTTCGCCGGCATGACAGCAAATGTGTTTTGTCATCCTGAACTTGATTCAGGATCTATTCTAGCACAAAGCATACCCAGAACTTGTCATCCTGAACTTGATTCAGGATCTAATAAAACATTAATTGTTAACAGTAAAGAGACCCTGACTTTCGTCAGGATGACAAAGTCAATTATTCCGAAACATGATTCAGGACCTATTCAAAAGTAAAGCCCACATTCCTAAAACCAATCCGCCGCCAAATCCTCCCATTCTTTATTCTCACTTTCGATAAGATCAATTTTCCATTGACGACGCCAATTCTTTAACTGTTTCTCTCGTTTAATAGCATCATTCACATACTGATAAAATTCAGCATAAACCAAGTAATGTAATTTATGGCGCGACGAAAAACCTTGTATTACCCCCGATTTATGCTCAAACATTCGTCTAAATAGATTATTAGTCATTCCAATATATAACACGTTTCGAGAATGGTTACTTAGAATATAAACGTAATAGGTATGGTCCAAATACTTCATTTAATAAAAAAAGCTATTAATTTGAAGAAAT
>JAHEMY010000076.1 GCA_024643425.1 Flavobacteriaceae bacterium | reverse complement strand
CTTTTTTTATGATTTAGCTTGACCTCTACCATTTGTCAAATGAAATTTACCATTCGTCAATTCTACTCGATTTACCCCATTGTTCCAGCCTAAGTTTGTCTCAGAAATTAAAAACCAATTAATCTAAAAACGATGAAAACAATTATTACCCCTTTAAAAAACTTTATGTTAATTGCCCTTCTTTCAACGGGAATGACCGCTTATGCACAACCTGCAAATGACCATATTACCAATGCTACCGATTTAGCTTGGTCTCTAGGGGGTCAGCTTTTTGATCAAGGAGTTGCATTTACGGAAGCTACCTCAACAGGAGATGGCGGACAGCAAGGATGTGGAACTGGTGTTGCCGGTATCTATTATAAATTTACTGCAACTGTATCTGGTATGATAGCGGCACAAATAGAACCAGCATCTCAAGGAATTCTTGTGTTTTACTCTGCTCCAGATCCATATGCAGAGACCGGTGAAGAGCTTACCCATGTTGACCAAGCTACAAATCCCTGCGACAATGGCAACATAGCCTCCATTATGGCAGAAGCAGGGGGAACTTATTATTTATTTATGAAAAATAACATCGATGCCGATGTAATCATTAACGCATCTGGAGTTTTTCAAGTACCTGCTAATGATCAAATAGCAAATGCTACTTCTTTAAATGGATTAGAAGACTATTTTGACGACAATGTAAATATGATGATGGCTACCTATGAAAATGACTTTGGACAATTGGGTTGTGACTCAGGAGAAATACGCGCTGTCTGGTATAAATTTACCGCTCAGATTGACGGTGAAGTAGTGGCAGGTATGGGAACTGACCCCAATCAAAGTGCCGTTGTATTTTATGAAGCGCTAGACGAAAATGCCGAGACTGGAGCAGATTTAATCTGGGTAAATCAAGTAAATAACCCTTGCGATGAGGGAAATTTACGCTCTATTAACGCTGAAGCTGGAACAACTTATTATATAATGGCTGGAACCTCAAATGCATATGCCGATATCTCTGTTAATCTATCAGGAATACTAGGTACCCATGAGCAAATTATAGAAGGATTTAATTTTTATCCTAATCCGGTAACCAATGAAATCAATCTGTCTGCCACAAGTGAAATAGATCATGTTTCCTTCTACAACCTTTTAGGACAACAAGTGTATTCCGAAAAAGTGGGAAGCAATTCGAAATACATCCACTTAGATCACCTTTCTAATGGAATGTATATAATGAGTGTTTCTTCCGAAGGAGTCACCGCTAACTATAAAATAGTGAAGAAATAAGAAGTTTAAGTTTAATATGTAGAAAAGCTGTTTAACAATTGTTATGCAGCTTTTTTTATGTTATATAAAGCTTAAACAACCCTTTGTTCCCTCCTTACCAACCGTCAATTCACAACTACCATCAATCAATTCATAGCTCTGATATTAACGATACCAGGGTATTTTCACATCATCAAAATTTAAAACTATCATTATGAAAAATGTTCTTATTTATTTATTCCTTATCGCCATAGCAAGCAGCTGCAGCAAAGACGACTCTGCGGCCATTGTTCCTCAAGGAAATGATCCTATTGAAAATGAAGCAACGCTTCCAAAAGTGATTTTATTAAATGGTGCTACCGATGTCTTTGAAGGCGTAGTAGGAGCTCCTACTCAAAGTGCTCTGCAATATACTGTTGAAGCAACTGCTGCTGCTGGATTTATTTCTCTTGAAATTTTTAAAGTAGTTGATGGTGCACCTCAACCTTATGAAATTGTTGATTCTAGTTCTTCGCAATTTGTTGCGGGAAGTGATGTACAAACCTATAGCCTAAATTATATTTTAAATGAAGCTGACGCTGGGCATTCTTTAAGTTTTAAGGCGGTAGTAACCGATGCCAATAATCAAAAAGACAATTTAATATTCGCGCAAGCCGAAGTGAGAAATCCAATGATTCAATCGACGGTTCAATTAAGTACAAAGGTTACACCTGTTGGAGATATTACGATTCCTTATTATTTATTGATTGATGAAAACAACATCATGGCTGTTAATCACGATATAGCTGTGAATGTAACTACCGATCAAAATATTGCAGCCGTTTTTAGTGTGAACGAAGGTTCCGGGTTCTACATTGTTTCTCCTTCTTCGGTTTTGGAAACTGTGATTGTAAATGGTATGCAAGAAAAAGCTACTACGAAATTCAAAGACGCTAATGCTCAATTTATTAACCCACTAAGCAATCATTACACTATTTATGATGTGTTTACCATGGAGGGACACTATGCTTCGTTAGAATTTAATGCGCATGAAGAAAAAGCCGAGCAAGTTTCTACCGTGGGAAAACGCTATTATTTTTCAACTGATGAAAACCGTGTAGGTGCATTTCAGGTTACCAATTTTGAACTTAATGGCGATGATGCCACCATTACATTAGATCTATTTATTACACAATAATTTATAAATTACAGTCCGATTGACCTTCAGAAGGGTCTATCGGACTGAATTTTTTTCAGCATGGGCAAAATAACTTCTTTATGACCGCATCATCCTCACAGACTCGTTATAGCGCAATTCAATTTGAAGAAATCTTAATTTATTTCACCACGACAATTCCTCAATTAAAAGATGAGGATGCGGTATACTGGAACCTTGCAAAAAACTGCATTGCCAAAATGGGTTTTGTCGATTGTGTGGTGTATAAAGTGAGTGAAAAAAATCATCATCTCATTCAAAAAGCTGCTTTTGGTCCAAAAAACCCCAAAGATCTTGAAATCTACAATCCTGTGACCATAAATCTAGGGGAAGGAATTTCGGGAAATGTTGCCCAATCGGGAGTTCCGGAAATAGTTATGGACACTTCAATCGATTCTAGATATATAATGGACGACCAACGTCGACTTTCTGAAATTGCAGTGCCTATTTCAAACAACGGAGAAACTTATGGAGTTATTGATTGTGAACATCCCGAGAAGAATTTCTATACCGAACAGCATTTACGCATGCTTCAGGCGGTAGCGACCTTGAGTGCCATAAAAATAACTCAATTGAGAACCGAATTAAAAGTAAAGGAAGAACAGGAAAAGCTCCTTAAAGTTCGAAAGGAAATGGTGGACTTGAAATTAAAGGCTTTTCAAGCACATATGAATCCGCATTTTGTTTTCAACACCCTCAATGCCATACAGTATTTTATCACCTCCGACGATAAACTAACTGCCCTAAATTATATCTCTACTTTTAGTAAACTCATCCGCTATTATTTAAAAAACTTTGAGAAAGAAACGCTTTCATTAAAAGAGGAATTACAAATGTTGAATTCCTATTTGAAATTACAAAAGCTTCGCTACGAAAAGAAGTTTGATTATGCCATTCATGTCGCGTCAGACTCCCCAACAGACGATATAGTAATCCCCTCATTTATTCTCCAAACACTCTTTGAAAATATTATCGAACACGCTATTTATAACCACTACGAGAACTATTCGGCCAATATAAAGGTTCGCCCGAAAAAGAAAGCGGTTCATATAGAAATTGCTTTTGAATATAAAACGGGTGGCGCTGAAAAAGTAAAATACATACCCGACTATAGAGCTCAATTAGTAAAATGGCAGGATCAAATTCGTTTATTAAATACGTTTAGAAATTATAAGATTAAAAAGAAAGTTAGCTTTACAAAGAATACTACCTTTAATGGTGGACTCATCAAATTAAGACTTCCGAATCTAAGCTAATATGGCAAACGCTACTTCGATATTCCTTATGACGCTCTCATTAGTGTTGAATTCGTTTTGTAGTATGCATGGTCAAAATGAAGCAATCCGGAGCGGGAGCCTAATTCCATATACGGTGTTTTCTACCGAAAATAACAACTTGTCGTTGAGTTCGGTTATTGCAGATTCAAACAAATTTATTGACCCTAAAGAGATATCTGAAAAGACAAGACCCTCGACCACCTATTGGCTTAAATACGATTTCTCTGAAGAGTTAGACAGGCTAAAAAGCGATACTTTGTGGTTCTTGAGGACCTACACTTTTGAATATGCTTCCGTATTTAAAGAAGTTAAAGGCAGCATTACCGAAACAAAGATTGGACGGTTTGAAGGGGTAAAAAACCCTTCTTCAAAACTGTACAATGGTGGAATTCCCTTTAATTCCGACTCACTCATCGATGGAAAGTATTTGTTTGTCAAACTTCGAAGGGTGGTCTATTATGATCAGGTCTCTAGGTGGAAGGCACACTATGTCACTTCACTTCAAAATGAATTATATCAGTCTTATTATTCCGGGTCGGATCTAAACCACATGACTCCTGTTTTTACTTTTGCAGGTATTTGTTTGGTTATTTTCATCTTAACTTTAGTATTCTATTTATTCTCTAGAAAGCCCGAGTTTTTATTCTACTCCTTGTATGTTCTGTTCTTGTTCTTTTTTCTTTCTAGTGACATATTGAATCTGCATGAATTGTTCTTTGGAGACTATAATCTAAATACCTATACGTTTTTTCAAATTGCTCAGGTTCTGGTAAATTTCTTCTACATCCTGTTTGTAATGCATTATTTAAATACAAGATCCGAATATCCTAAACTTCATATGGCTTTAAAAATCATTGCCATGGTCTTAGTAGTCATCATTATAGGATCCGCCATTCTTTTATTAACACGCTCCTTTTTAGGAAACATATATATACTTGACTTAGAGCGAATTATCATGACCATCTTTGGGTTAGTTGGTATGATTTACCTCCTTGTCAAGACCAAAGATAAGTTGGGGTATTTTATCGTAATAGGCTCGTTTTTGTATATGGCAGGAGCTCTCGGACTCTTATTTTTTAAAGTTCGGGCCTACATGATTATTGGTTCAAGTTTGGAAATCTTAATTTTTGCATCAGGTCTAACGTATAAGATGCACAAGGAAAACTTAGACAAACTTCGATTTCAAAAAGAATCTATGGCCAATGAAAATAGGGCTTTAAGAGCACAAATGAACCCTCATTTTATATTTAACTCCTTAAGTTCCATTCAAAATTTAATTAGCTCTGGGAAAAAGGAATTTGCCGTTAAGTACTTAAATAAGTTCAGTCTTATCATGCGAAATTTATTAGAAAGTTCATTTGACACCAATATAATCTTGTCCGAAGAAATCTTATTGTTGGAAAAGTACTTACAACTAGAAGCCTTGCGATTTAACGAATCGTTTGACTATGAAATTACCGTTGATAAGGAGCTCGATCCAGACGCCGTTGAAATTCCGGCCCTTTTGGTGCAACCTTTTGTTGAAAACGCAATCATTCATGGATTGCTAAACAAACCCGATGGCAATAAAAAATTACACATTCATTTTTCTAAAGGTGAAGCTTCTGTCATTTGTACGATAGAAGATAACGGTATTGGTCGCAAGGCTTCTTCAGAAAGAACTTCGATCTATGAACGCAAAAATAAATCAAGAGGCATTCAAGTGACCAAAAAAAGACTGGAACTATTGAATCCTAAACAAAAAGACACTATTCTTTTTACAGACAAATATGACTCAGACGGTAATTCGGAAGGAACCATCGTCACCATAAAAATTTCCACCGATTAAATTTTAACTCATGAATATTCAAGCAATCATCGTAGACGATGAGAAACACAGCAGGGAAACCTTAAAGAATTTAATTGAAGAATTCTGTGAAGGCGTTCAAGTGCTTACGCTTGCTTCCTCCATAAATGAAGCTTCATCAGCAATTCAAGAATTAAAACCCGATTTGGTATTCCTAGATATTGAATTGCAAACCGGTACCGGATTTGACCTATTGGCCTCCCTTCCTGAAATAAATTTTGAAGTGATTTTCACTACTGCTTTCGACCAATATGCGATTAAAGCTGTAAAGTTTAGTTCTTTAGATTACCTTTTAAAACCAATAGATTTAGAAGAACTTCAAGTTGCTGTTGAGAAAGCGAAAACAGTCAAAGACAAGAAAGCTTATAGCAATCAACTAAAATCACTTCTTCAAAACTTATCGCATCAACAACTTACTAAGATCTGTCTTCCTACAGCAGAAGGTTTCGAATTTATCAATACTGATGAAATATCTCATTGTGAAGCAAGTGGTTCATATACAAACTTCATTCTGACAAACGGAAAAAAAATCCTCGTAAGTAAGCACCTCAAGGCTTTCGAAAATCTTTTGCCTGAACAGAACTTTATGCGTGTTCACAATAGTTTTCTAATAAATCTAAAGGAAGTTCATAAGTTCGTAAAAGCCGATGGAGGTTATATCATCATGAATAATAATGATACTGTAAGTATTTCAAGGAGTAAGAAAGACGATTTTCTTGAAGCAATGCAAAATGGCGGTTAGAATATATTAGTTTTCATTAGAATTCTAGCAAACTCCCCTATTTTATATTATTTTGCAGTACGCTTTATCCTTGCTATATGAAATCCATTAAACGACTTTTTGACTTTCCTTATTATCAATTGGATCAATACAATCTTGATCGATCCCTAGTCACAAAATCAAACGGTACATGGAATGCAATTTCTACCCAAGAATACATTGACCAAGCCAATGCGATAAGTCGCGGATTGCTTCGATTGGGGGTTCAACCCAACGATAAAGTAGCCCTTATTTCGATGACCAACCGCACCGAATGGAATGTCTGTGATATCGGAATCTTACAGCTTGGCGCGCAAGATGTGCCTATATACCCAACAATTTCAGAAGAAGAATACGAATACGTGCTTAACCACAGTGAATGTGTTTATTGCTTCGTTTCTTGTAAAGAAGTCTTGGAAAAGGTCCTCAAAATAAAAGATAATGTCCCCTCTTTAAAGGGAGTCTACTCTTTTGATTCACTCACAAGTTGCGCCAATTGGAAGGAAGTATTAGAACTTGGTGCAGATACTTCAAATCAGGAAGAAGTTGAAGTGCGAAAAGCGAATGTTCATGAAAACGATTTAGCCACCCTAATTTACACATCAGGAACCACTGGGAGACCAAAGGGGGTAATGCTAAGCCATAAAAATATTGCCAGTAATGCCATCTATAGTGCCGACCGACTTCCGATCGATTTAGGACATTCGAAAGCACTTAGTTTTCTACCGGTTTGTCATATTTACGAGCGTATGCTGCTGTACATGTACCAGTATTGCGGTGTTCAAATTCATTTTGCCGAGTCGCTTGAAACAATTAGTGACAATTTGAAAGAAATCCACCCCGAAGTAATGACGGCTGTTCCGAGATTGCTGGAGAAGGTGTACGATAAAATATATGCAAAGGGAGCTGAACTTACAGGCATTAAAAAGAAATTGTTCTTTTGGGCGGTAGATATAGGATTAGCCTATGAACCCTATGGCCAGAATGGTTGGTGGTATGAACTTAAATTAAAAATCGCTCGCAAGCTTATTTTTAGCAAATGGCAAGAAGCCTTGGGCGGTAAGTTAAAAGCAATCGCCTCAGGAAGTGCAGCCCTGCAACCTAGATTGGCTCGGGTTTATAATGCTGCGGGAATCCCTGTTTTTGAAGGATACGGACTCACAGAAACTTCACCGGTGATCTCTGTTAACGATATGCGTAATTACGGCTTTAAAATTGGAAGTGTTGGCAAACCCATAGCAGAAACTGAAGTTAAAATTGCGTCGGATGGTGAAATCTTAGTGAAAGGTCCACAGGTAATGATGGGTTATTACAAAGACCCTGATCAGTCGGCAGAAGTGCTAAAGGACGGATATTTCCATACGGGAGATATTGGTGAAATTGATGAAGAAGGATTTTTGAAAATTACCGATCGTAAAAAAGAAATGTTCAAAACCAGTGGAGGAAAGTATGTGGCACCTCAACTCCTTGAAAATGCCTTTAAACAATCACGGTTTATCGAACAGATTATGGTGATTGGAGAAGGAGAAAAGATGCCAGCGGCTTTAATTCAACCCAACTGGGAATTTATCGCCGAATGGAATAAACGCAAAAACAAAGGACTTTCATCCAATCCCGCCGAATTAGTGAATAACGAGGTGCTTCGCGACCGTATTCAAAAAGAAGTAGATTTCTTTAACGAACGCTTCGGTAAATGGGAGAAAGTAAAAAAGTTTGAATTAACTCCCGATGTTTGGAGCATTGAAGAGGGTCACCTCACACCTACCATGAAAATGAAACGCAAAGTGATTAAACAAAAATATTTAGACCTCTACAACAAAATCTACGAACATCCGTCATTAACCTAAAAGCCATTAGTTATTTCTATTCTAAAGGAAGCGCCATCACCTGGAACATATTGGCCTGTGCATCGAACAAGGTAGCGGTAAGTTTCAACTGTTTTAATTTTGAGTCGATTAAGCTATTTTCTCGTGTATTCACCAAAAAAAGACTGCTCTCTCCCAAATCGAATTTTCGCTCTTCTGCCGCTACAAGTTTTTCATAGTTGGTTACCAAAGATTCCATCAATTCTAGCTGATTGCCATAGGAGGTTATCTCTTCCTGAGATGCCTTAATTTTGTTTAACAAGTTCAATTGTGATCCAATAAGATCCCACTCTGCCTGTTGGACCTTATACTTGGACAAGTTTAATTCTCCTCGTTCTTTTCTTAAAAAAAGAGGCACACTTACATTAACTCCTGCAAAGTAATTTGCCGTATTGAATGAATTGATCTGGTCCGGGGTCTCTGAATAAAAATTATATTCCAAATCCACTTTAGGTAATAATTTATTCACCTTAAGACGCTTGTCTATAACCAGCTGATCTAATTTCGACTGAAGCGCCAGCATCTTCGGATGGTTTTGCAATGAATCGTTTTCCATGTTCATACGGTTGGATAGCAATAGCGATTCAACTATTTCCGGATTGATTTCTTGAGGAATTGCTTCATCGCTCAATTCAATGGGAATTTCATTATTCGTCCATAAAAAATTGGATAAATACAATCCGCTTTTAATTCTTTTAAGTTGTGCTTCTTGAAGCCCTAACATTCTGTTTTGAGCAATTACAGAAGCCTCGGTACTGTCAATAGCCGGCTTATCCCCTACTTCTATGCTTCGCTTTATTGCGTCCAAACGAATCACCGAATTTTGATAATATTGATCGTACACCTGGACCTCTTGATGGGCTGTCCACCAGTCGAAATAAGCCACCGAAGCATCATGAATTAATTGATTAATAAGTAAGTCTCGTTCGGCAGCTGTCTGTTTCTGAAATAATTTAGCCTGCTTTAATTGTGCCATACGATCATCTATCCACAACCCATCGGCAAGAGAAAAAGAAATTCCCGCGCTGTATAAGCCATCGACCGGAACTATTCCTTCCGGGTTTAAAAATTCTCCGGAGTTCCGATCGAGCTTTCCTTTCAACTCAATACCATACCATGTAGGAATTTTAAAAACTGCGTTCAATTTATCGTAGTATTCCGTTCCCTTAAATTTCTTTCGTCCGTAGTCTACTTCGATTTTTGGGTCAAAAGCACCTCGAGAAGCTAACAGTTGCGCAGTACCCTCTTCCATTCGCAACTGAGCCTGTTTCGCCATGGGATGAAACTGTTTCACCCAGCCCAAATACTCCTCAAAACTTAAAACACGCGAATCTAAGGTTTGTCCAAAACCCTGGGACGATACAAAAAAGAATATAAAAATTAAGTATCTCATTTTATTTTGAACTGTTTTTAGTTACCTCTGGCTGATAATAGTTAGGTGGAAATCCGTTTAAATTACGCCATATCTCAAACCAAATTGGCACGTCCTCAAGCAGGGCTATGGTGTAAGCTCCCGATCCGACTCTCACTCCGGTTGGCCATGGATGATCGTCCGGATCCGGCGCTACAAGAATTCGGTATTTTCCATTTTCACTTATAAAATTCTCAATAGCCACTACCTTCCCACCATAAGTCCCATACGATAAATTAGGCCATCCTCTGAACACAATCGCGGGCCATCCATCAAATTGGATACGAATCTTTTCATCGAGATGAATCAAAGGCAAGTCGATGGGATTTACAAAGGTCTCAACCGCCAAATCATGTTCGGAAGGCATAATAGTCACCAAACCTTCTCCTTCTTTAAAGGTTTCACCCAAACCACCCTTTATAGCCTTATTAATGTATCCGTTTTGAGGAGCCAAAACAAATTGTAATTTATTCCGAATTTCATAGTTAGAAAAATCGTTTTCCAATTTAGCCACCTGGGCTTGCGTTTCAAATTCGCCCGATTGAGCAGAATATTTATCACTTCGTGCCTTTGCGATTTTATCGCTGTATTCTGCCTGTACCCGACTCAATTCAACTTGCCAATTCAATACCTCATTTCGGGCAGTAAGCAATTTGTTTTCTTGTGAAATAAGCTTCGCCTGGGTTTCTTGTAGCTTTAAACTTTTTTCCTCCACATCGGTCATCGCTTTTAATCCCTCGTCTTTCAAGGTATTTGTCCGATTGTACTGCCGCTCTGCAATAGCCAAGTTGGTTTTAGCCGCTTCCAAATCGATGCTATCGCTTATTACTTTTAACCGAGCTTGTTTCAATTTGTTTTGCGCTTGTTCCGTTTTTAGCGACAACTCGCGAGTTAATGCGACTGCTTGTGTTTCGAGTGCCTTGATTTTTTCTTTATAAGAACCTACCGAAAGCTCTTTCGCATCCAATTGCCGTTCCGTTCTGCTTAAAAGTTGCGGATCAAAATATTCGCTCTTCACTTCAGAAATATGCAAAATAGTATCTCCTTTATTCACATAGTCACCTTCTCTCACGAACCATTTCTCAATTCTTCCGGGTATAGCAGATTGAATGGTTTGAGGTCGTTTATCCGGAGTTAGGGTCGTTAAAAATCCATTGCCTGAAATAGTTTGCGTCCATGGTAAAAAAATCGCTACAAACACGATCCCTGCAAAAACTTTTAGAAATCGATTGAAATATTTATAGTGCCGACGATGAAAAACTTTTTCCGCCGACTTAAATCCCATCAATTCCCAGCGCTTATTTTCTGTTTCGTTTGGTGTTCTAAACATGACTATTCTTTAAAGATCCATTTTCTAATTCCAATACTCGGTCTGTATGTTGCGCCCAATAAGGATTGCTACTTACAACTATCACTCCCCAAGGCCGATCTGCTCGAGTGATATATTCTATGATCCTTTTTGCCTCTATCGGGTCAAATTGATCTAAGGGTTCATTCATTATAAGTAGTTTAGGTGCCTTCAACAGGGCCCTACCTAAAACAAGCTTTCTAGAAATAGTG
>JAHEMY010000192.1 GCA_024643425.1 Flavobacteriaceae bacterium | reverse complement strand
ATGATAACGGTATTCGACAATATACATTCCAACAGTAGGTTCATCATAGAAAGGGCATTCCCTATAGTCCCAATGAATGGTAAAATTTTTCATTAATATTATTTGAGCACCCGTATTGCCAATAAGTAGTCTGGCATCTTCATATTTCATAAGATCATATTCGACGATTAGCTTGGATTTGGCTAAATCATTTATAGAGGTATTTATCGAATCCCTACTATTCTCGATGGTGTTGCTCAAGGTGTTTATGGTTGTTGAAGCAGAGGAATCAATCAGTGTATTCACAGTGTTAAGCCCTTCAATGATGGTGTCATTTTGCTCGATAATGGTATCGCTTTTCTTTGGATCGTCAGATCCTTTATAAACTTCGTAGGCTTTTAGACTGAAGGTGGAGAGTAACGTAATCACAGCAATGATGGCAATTAGTGTCATTAACTTCTTTAACAACCGAAATCCTGCCTCTCCAGTTTGTTCCCCAACTTTTGCAATTACCGCTTTATAGAGCAGAAAAATAATGAGAAAGAAAAGGGCCGTTAAGGAATACGGATTGGTAATTTCTTTGGCAACTGAGAAAATTTCTTCCATAAAATCCTAGTTTGTAAAGAACCTATCTAAAAATATGTATTTGGGTGAATCCCAAGTCGCATGATTTCTGAAAGGCCTTTTAGTTACTGAAAAGATACACTTTTTTACAATAAAATATAGGCAGCGGGAAATGCGAAAAACGGAAATGTTCATTGAAAGTGAGGGAAATAGCTAAAAATTTCAGGTCAAAATTAAATCTCCTAGATAATTACCGAAGCAGATATGAAGGGTTAATTGTTAAAAGCTTTTTTTATTCTGCTTAGATCTCGCTTCGTGTCGCGCTCCTTCATAACCTCTCGTTTGTCGTATTGTTTCTTCCCTTTACACAAGGCAATTTCCATTTTCGCAAGTCCGCGATCGTTGGTAAATAGCAACAATGGAATAATAGTTAAGCCGGTATTCTTTACTTCTTTCTCGAGTTTCTTTAATTCGCTTCGATTCAATAACAGCTTTCTGGCATTTTTGGGGTCATGGGTGTAATGGGAGGCATGAGAATATTCCTGAACAGTCATGTTTATAACAAATAATTCACCGTTTGAAAATTCACAAAAGCTTTCTGCTATAGAGGCTTTCCCTTCACGTATGGCTTTAATTTCGGTTCCGCGAAGGACTATTCCTGCGACATATTTATCGAGGATTTCGTATTCAAACCTGGCCTTTCGGTTCTTAATTGTTACATTTTTCTGTAATGCCATAGATTGCAAAAATAACAAGAATAGGAGGACTCCCTCAAATTAATTCGAGACTTTTGTATAGAATCAAATATGGCAATCCTTAAAATCTTATGAAATATATACATGTTATTATCTTTTCTGTGTTTTTCTTATCATGCAATAACGCTAAGGATGCCTTAACTGCCCAAGCTATAGTGGATCGAGCAATTAAAAATGCGTGTAACGATTCGTGTGATCAAGCTACTATTTCGTATGATTTCCGCGGAAGGCACTACATAAGTCAAAGGCAAGGAGGAAAGTTTCAGTTGGAGCGAATCACGGCCGACAGCCTTGGGACAATACGAGATGTATGGAACAACCTCGGATTTACAAGATATCTTAACGATTCTATCGTGAAATTACAAGATTCGATGGCCGTGAAATACCAAAACAGCGTGAATTCAGTGCATTACTTTGCGCAGCTACCATTCGGTTTAAATGATCCGGCCGTACACAAAGAATTGCTTGGTCATGATGAAATTAACGAAAATCCTTACTATGAAATTAGGGTAACATTTTCAAAAGAAGAGGGAGGGAAGGATTTTGAGGATGTTTTTGTGTATTGGATTCATCAAAAAACTTTTACCGTAGACTATTTTGCGTATGAATATCAAACCGATGAAGGGGGGATTCGTTTTCGGGAAGCCTATAACCCACGTGTGGTTGGAGGAATACGCTTTGTTGATTACAATAATTACAAGCCTAAAATAGCACCCAAAACCCTTGAAACTATTGACGACCTTTTCCAAGTAGGTGAATTGGAACTTCTTTCAAAAATAGAGAACGAGAATATAAAGGTTAGTCGAGAGGTAACGTTACCGTTCTAACAGTAACCTTGGGGACCCCATTTTCTATAGTGACTACAAATAAACTACTGTTATCACTGTCGTCCATGTCTGAATACACCTTATTTTTTGTCAATTGATTGACCAACGCAGGTGTGGTATTGCTGTGGCCGCATATCAAAACACGTAGCCCTTTGGTGCTATCCAAAAAAGCTTCATTTATTAAACTGTTCGGATCGTATGTTTGAGCTTTTATCTTTTTTTTCTCTGCGATGAAGTAGATCGTTTGCTGAGTTCGATAAAAGTTGGTCGTATAGATTTGGTTTAGTGGAATACTATCAAAATAGCGCGCCCACTCTTGAGCTCTATGCACTCCGAAGGAATTTAAATTTGGATTACTGTTGGTGGAATCGGTTCGATCTTTTTCGGCATGACGAATAAGGTAATAGACTGTTGATTCATCTAAAACCTTGGGTTTATTCTTCTGTTCTTGATGATTGTTACACGAAGAAAATAACAGTACCAACACTAAAGCAGCAAGGTAGATTTGGAATTTCATAACAAAATTAATTAGCTTTTGAAAAACCAAAGATAAATCAATTACGTATATGTAATTGAGGTTTCAGAGTGAAGTTGTTGTTAGATTGTTATGAGGAAGAGAAAGCCCTCCCAATATGGGAGGGCTTTCATGTTTTATAGGTATTGAATTATGGTAAGGGTAGAGTATACAGTCATGAATACTGTGATTCCTGCGATATACATTCCTAATGCAATATTTCTTCCTTGTTTTTTCCTTAAAAGTAAACTGTTCGTTTCCATGATTGATGATTTGATTGATACTTAAAAGACGAACCACCAAAAAAAATGTTACATCGATGTAGCTAAAAACATTTAGAGCCTCAATGTTGAGGCTC
>JAHEMY010000011.1 GCA_024643425.1 Flavobacteriaceae bacterium | reverse complement strand
CCAGTCCGGTGAAAAAAGCACCCATTAGAAACGCCATTTGCTTATTCTGCTCTTCAATTTGCCCTGTATAATCCACAGACACACCTTTGGGCAAACTAGTGAAATTTGCCATTTCGGTTTGGATCTGACTCACTACGGCTCCTGCATCGGTATACCCTGCTTCTAAGGCAGAATACACAGTTACGACACGTTTGGCATCCCTGTGTTTAATGGCACTGAAGGAAGAGGTGTTCTTTCTCGATGTTACTGCGGATAATGGTATTTCTTTTAACTTTCCTGTAGCCTGGTCCCGAAAAGTAATGTTCTGGTTAAAAAGCGCACTTTTGTTATCTTTTATGTCTTCATTGAAGCGAATATTGATGTCGTAGTCTTCACCATCATTTTTGTAAATCCCCGCCTTTTCACCAAAAATTGAGCGCCGCAACTGATTTCCAACCTGACCTGCAGAAACGCCTAGTTCACCCGCTTTTTTACGGTCGACATAAATTTGCATGGCTGGCTTCCCTTTGTTCACATCAATTTTCAATTCATCGATACCGGCAATGTTTCGCGAATTGATAAAATTTCGCATCAACTCGGCCGATTGAATCAATTCGTCGTAATCGTCTCCTTCCAATTCAATATTAATAGGATATCCCGCTGGAGGTCCTACAGGATCCTTTTCAACTGAAATAGCCACTCCCGGATAAATTCCTTTTAATGTTTCCTGCACTTTTTTACGAAGGATTTCAGAATCTTTTCCTTGTCTAAACTTGAATTCCCTGAGGGTCGCCGTTATTTTACCACGGTGAGGCATTTCTGCCGCACTACCTCCATCGGTTTGAGGGTTCCCGGCTCCTTCTCCTACTTGTGAAACTGCAGATTCAACCATGAAGTTATATCCGTCGTCTTTGTACTCTTGGTTATTGATCACAGCATAAACCCTGTTTTCAATATCTTTTGTAATGGCATTCGTTTTTTCAATATCGGTTCCCTGTGGATATTCGATATACACTACAATTTGGTTTGGTTTATTGTCCGGGAAAAATTCCACACTGGTTCGCTGACTTCCGATGGAAGCACCAAATAGGCCAAAAACTACAAAGAGTAATAAAAAAGTTCCGCCAAAAAACAGAAATGGCTTTGAGCCTCCAAGGGCGAAATTCAAAAAGCCCTTATAGCGTTCTTCTACCCATGGGAGTGTATGTCTTTGAAAGGCGTTTGCCCATCGTTTGATGAAATATTTGTACATCCAAAATAGCAATGCGGTAAAAATCATCACCGATCCTAATCCTCTCATGGCACCTCCAAATAGGAGAATAATAATCCCCAGACCACCAAGAATAACAGATAATCGTATTAAGCTCTTCACGGTGAGGACTCTTTCTTCGGTTTCCATAAATTGGGAGACCAACATAGAGTTCATGAAGATTGCCACAAAGAGCGAGGATCCGAGCACTACTGAAAGCGTAATAGGGAAGTAGATCATAAATTCACCCATCACTCCGGGCCATAGCCCTAAAGGAATAAACGCCGCAACCGTCGTTAAAGTGGAAATTATAATGGGGAAGGCAATTTCCCCTATTCCTTTTTTCGCCGCTTTAACACGGGACATACCTTCCTCTTCCATGAGGCGATACACGTTTTCAACAACCACAATTCCGTTATCAACGAGCATCCCAAGTCCCATAATAAGGCCAAACAAGATCATGGTGTTCATGGTATATCCTAAAGCCGATAAGACCATGAAACTCATGAACATCGACATAGGAATGGCAAAACCAACAAAAAGGGCATTTCTAAACCCTAGAAAGAACATTAGCACGGTAACCACAAGGATAATTCCGAAGATGATATTATTCACCAAATCGTCTACTTGATTGATGGTTTTTGCCGATTGGTCGTTGGCAACGGTGACTTCAACATCTTGAGGGAATACGTTCGATTTGGCCTCTTGTATAATTTGCTCCACCTTTTGTGCAGCTTCTACCATATTCTTTCCTGCTCGTTTTTTAACATCGAGCATTACCACACCTTCTCCAAATTCGCGGGCATAGGTGGTTTTTTCTTTTTCCTGGTAGGTTACTTGCGCAATGTCTTTTAAGTAAACGGGACCTCCTTGTGTTTTAACCACGAAGGTGTTCAGCTCGGAAGGTTTTTCAATTTCTCCGAGGATCCGGATGGTTCGTCGTTGCCCACTGGAAATCATATTTCCGGCAGAAACAGTCATATTTCCGTTTCTAATGGTGTTGATGATATCGTCAAAGCTTACTTTGGCGGCCATCATTTTATAGATGTCTACGGCAACCTGAACTTCCATATCTTGCGCACCTCGAATATCGGCCTGCTTGATCTCGGGAAGGTCTTCTATTTCGTCTTCCAGATATTCGGCGAATTCCTTTAATTTCTCAATCGGGTAATTTCCACGAATATTGATATTGCTAATAGGAGTTTCTTCTGAAAAGTTTAAATCGAATACATTGGGTTCTACTTTGGCACCGTTGAAGGTGGGCCAGTCTTCTCCCGCTTTTTCAACGTCTACTTCATCCTTCACTTTTTGCTTCGCAGCTTCTACCGAGATGTTCTCGTCAAATTCAACCGTAACAATGCCATAGTCTTCTTGGGATGTTGAAATAATTTCAACCACATTGCTTACGTTTTTTAAACGGTCTTCTAGCGGATCTACAATAAGGCGTTCAATATCTTCGGCAGTATTTCCCGGATACGGAGTGCTTATATAAATCTTCGTTTCTTTGATTTCCGGAAAGGTCTCTCGGGGCATATCGTAATAGGCCTTTCCACCTAGGATTAATATGAAGGCAATAAGCACATAGATGGTGGTCTTATTGTCAATTGCCCAAGAAGCGAGTTTGAACTCCTTATCGATACTTTTATTTTTCTTACTCATAGCTTTCCACGTTTAAAATATCGACAGATTGTCCGTCCTTCACACTTCGAGCACCTTCTTTAATGATGGTATCGCCGTCTTTGACCCCGTTTAGTATTTCAACAAAATCTCCTTCCGTTTTTCCGGTACTAACGATCACTCGACGCGCTTTCGACTCTTTTGTTGAAGGATCTTGGGAGGCAACAAACACATATTGGTCTCCTGATGCATTTTCAGACAAGACACTCTGAGGGATAAGGATGGCTTTTTCATTGCTGTAATCGTTAATTTTCAACATGGCCGTGAGGTTGGGTTTGATTTGTTTGTTGTTATTCGGCACGTTGATCTCTATTTTGAATGTTCTGTTATCCGGATGAATGTAACTTCCTACTTGACGAACCTTCGAAGCAATGGTATCTCCCAAAATGGGGAAATAGATCTGCACGCTTTTACCTTCAGTGATGTCTCCAAGATAACTTTCTGGAACCTCCGCTTGAATATACATGTCGCTTAGGTTCACAAGTCTAAACACTTCTGTCATTCCTGCACTTACTACAGAACCTTGTTCTGAGATCACGTCATCGATAATGCCCGAAAAAGGTGCTTTTATGGAGGTTTTACCAACCTGAGATTTCATTTGACTCACCGCTTTTTCCTGGGCTTCATAGTTGGTCTTGGCTTGCAAGTATTGAATTTCACTTCCTATTTTCTGATTCCATAAACGCTCTTGTCTTTCAAACGTTGTTTTAGCCAAGGCGGCTTGAACTTCCATTTGCGCAAGTTGCTGTGACAATCCTCCATCGTCGATGCGAGCAAGTAATTGACCTTTCGATACTTTTTGACCTTCTTTTACAAATACCTGAGTGAGTAATCCGGAAAATTCTGGATGAAGGACCACGTTTTGTTTTGTGGCCACGTCTCCTTGAATTTCAAGATAGTGGGTAAAGGCATCTTCGTGCGCTTTGAAAGCGGTTACCAGAGGAAGCTTTTTAACGGTATCCAATTTACTAATTGCTTCGTCGATGGCTTTCAACTCTTCGTTAATGGTGCTTTGCAGGTTTACAATTTCCGATCTTTTGGCACGGATGGCATTTAAATCACCGGTAGCAATAATCGATTCGGTGGATTTCTTATCTCCTCCACACGCAGCGAGTATAATTGAGGCTAATACTATATAGATTACTTGTTTCATGATTTGGTATTTCCTTGAGTTGATGTTAGTTTTTTAATTGTGGGATGTTTAATACAGTTTCCAGTTCGACCTTGGCGTTGATTACATCAAGCATGGATTGGATATATTGTTGTTGTGCCGTATATAATTGATCTTGAGCCTGTCTTAATTCAAAACTTGTGGCCAGACCTTCCGAAAATTTGATCTGATTCTTATTCTCTATACGTTCGGACAAGCTGAGGTTTTTACGGGCATTTTCATATTTATCGATGCTGTACTGGTAATTGCTTTTCGCAGTGTCGTATTGCAGACGAATGTTTTGAATGGCTTCCTTCATTTGGGTTTCCGCCTGCTCAAGAGCAATCCTTGCCTGTTGCGTTCTGGAACTTCGTAAGCCGCTACTGAAAATAGGAATGTTCATACTAACACCTAGCACGGAGTACTGAAACCAGCGCTGATCGCCATCAAGAAAGGTGAAATTATCATTATTTGCCTGGGTTCCGTAATTCACGAAGGCTGAAAGTTGTGGAAGCGCTTTACTCCTTTCGAGTTTTAACTCCAAACTGCGTTGTTCGGTGAAATTATTGGCAATTTTATAGTCAATATTCTCCTCCAAAGTAAGTTCTTCATTCATCATATTTAATCGAATGCTTCCTGTTACCAATTCGTTTAAGGCATCTGTTAAAGTTACTTGAGCGGTAACCGGAATGCCCAGAGAAGCATTGAACATTTGTCGGGCGATGGACAGGGTTCGTTCGGCGTTGCTCAAATTTGTGGCAACAAAAAGGAGGGTAGTTTCTAATTGTTCGACATTCTCCTCTTCAGTAAGTCCATTTTCGTAAACGGCCTTGGTCTCATACAGGTTCTTTTCAACATTTATTTTATTGCGCTCGTAGATGGTTACTAACTCTTGGGCCAATAAGACACTGCTGTAGGATGCAATTACCCCTTTTCGAACTTCAAGCATGGTTTTTTCATTGGCATTTTCGGTATAATCCAAAAACACTTTAGCCGCTTGTAATCCCACCAAATAGCTTCCGTCGAAGATAAGCTGCTCTAGGGTAGCAACGGCATTGGCAGTTTGCTTTGTGCCAAACACCACAGGAGTAAAGGTTCCGGCTTCGCCACCAAAAAATTCCCCGGGAATTAGGCTCACAGGTTGCTTTAAGTTGTTGTTGTATTGAATATTTCCATTGATTTGCGGCAATCCGGCAGCCGTGGTTTCCCACTTTAACTTGAGCGCTTTTGCAACATCCCTTCGGGAATTTAAAGCAGTATAACTGCTATCAAGCGCAAAGGTCACTGCTTCTTCAAGCGAAAAGGAATATTCTTTTTCTTGGGACCATGAAATTATGGAGGTTAAAAAGAACGCTATGAATAGATTTTTAGTCATTGGATTTTGTATTGATAAATTGGTTGAGCACTTCTTTTCCTTTTTCAGTTACAATTCCGCGGAGGTGGTATTCGAGATAATCTTCCATGATCATGATTTTAGGGAATTGTTGAGGCGGGAAAATTTCCTCGTTGTTAATTTCGCTAAGCGCTAAAAAATAGATTCTGGAGATGAAATGTATATTCACATTATTTCTGTAAAACCCTTGTTCTACCCCTCTTTGCAGATTGCTCGTGGTACATGCATTCATATTTTCAAACTTCAGGGAGCGCATCATGGCATAAATCTCCGGATAGTACTTTTGAAGTTGGAATTGAGGAGAAGCTTTTTCATTTTTTAATTGAAGCATCGCGAACTTTTTGATTTCATATAGTTCTTCAATAGGATTTTTGTTTTGTGAAATAATATGATCGATGCCGCAGGTAATATTTTTGAAAACAGTAAGAACGGTTTCCTTCACTAATTGCGTTTTATTTTTAAAGTGTGAGTAAATGGTTTTCTTTGAAATCCCCATTTCTTGGGCAATATCATCCATGGTTACACTCTTAAAACCAAGGTTGATAAACATCTCTGCCGATTTCTGAATAATTTTTTCTTTCATAATAGGCTGCAAAAGTAGACAAGGAAACTTTAAAAACAATTAAAGTTTCCAAAGTTTTACAATTATTTAACATTGGGACTAAAAGAGTGAGTATTGTAGGGTGAATTGCGGCTGAAATATTATTTTAGCCCAAAAATTACGCATGCAGGACTTACTATTTTTTAAAGAGGCCTTAGAATCGGCTTTGCCCAATCACTTGCAGACAGCACAGCCCAAAGGGCTTTATGCGCCCATGGACTACATTTTAACTTTGGGGGGGAAACGATTACGACCTGCATTGACCTTATTAACCTGCGATTTTTTTGGAGGCGATTACAAAAAGGCCCTGCCTGCAGCCTTGGCGGTAGAATTGTTTCATAACTTCTCCTTGATCCATGACGACATCATGGATGAAGCTCCCTTACGACGTGGGAAGGAAACGGTGCATTACAAATGGAATCTCAATACGGGAATTCTTTCTGGAGACGCTATGTTAATCCTTGCTTATCAGTATTTTGAAGAATACGAAGCGCCCTTATTTCGTGATCTAGCTAAACTTTTTAGTAAAACGGCTATTGAAGTTTGTGAAGGTCAGCAATACGACGTCGATTTTGAAACACAAGAGGGTGTTGAGCTTGATGCTTATTTGCGCATGATCGAATATAAAACGGCGGTTTTGTTAGGGGCAGCAATGAAAATGGGTGCGATGGTAGCCGGAGCTGATGAAGATTCACAAAATGGTATTTACGAATTTGGACGAAATCTTGGTATTGCCTTTCAATTACAGGACGATTATTTAGATGCTTTTGGTAATCCTGAAACTTTTGGGAAGCAAGTGGGAGGAGATATTATTGCCAATAAAAAGACCTATTTGTACATAATGGCACTTGAAAAAGGGAATGAACAACGATGTGCAGAACTTCGGAAATTGTTTGAAAATACCACCGATACTCCTTCAGATCAAAAGGTGGCTAGGGTGAAAGAATTATTTTTAGCTACAGGGGCCTCTTCAGCAATCCAAGGAGCAATTGAGGAATATACCCAGAAAGCTTTTTTAAGCCTTAGTCATGTACATTTAGGGCATGACAAAAAAGAAAAACTCCGAAATTTAGGTGCTTCCCTAATGAATCGCTCCGTTTAGAAATATACCCGAACGAACGGAACCCAGGCATTGGCGTAAATACTTTGCTCTTCGTCATAAAGAACATCGTATCGAATTCCGAAGGTTACATGGTTACTGCGAAAACCGGCGCCAAGAAATAATCCCGGATACCAGTAATTTTCATCTTCAATGGCAAGGTTGTCTTCAAAATTTCGATGCACATTGAGTTCTTCAAATTCGGCAGAAAGTTGTACTTCAGGAATTACATTCCAAAGCGCCAGAACACTAGCTCCAAGAATGGTTGAAGTATATCGGTTCTTTAAACTATTGTAGGTTCCGTTGAGACCCACACCCAATCCAAAAGAAGGATTGAATTCGTACAAGGCGCTTGGTGCCAGAGTAGCACTAAAAAAGTCGTTTGAGAAGCTCAATCCTATGCCGCCTCCAAATCGTACCTGTTGCCAAAATTCATTAGGCTGATTTTGAGAATAGCCAAATTGTGTAATCAGTACAAACATACTTCCTAGAATAAGCTTGTAAAACACCGAACGGTAGAATGTTATATTTCGTTTCATAAGGACCATAAATATAAAAAATCAAGCGTCGTAATTGTTCTATTTATTGTATTTTTGCAATGTTTTATTCAAAAAAGAAGCTTCAATTCCAAATATGGATCGATATTCATTTCTCAACGCGGTGCATCCGTCTTACATCGCAGAGCTTTACGACAAATACCTTCAATTTCCTGATTCTATAGAACCCAGCTGGAGAGCCTTTTTTCAAGGATTCGATTTTGGAATCGAAAATGGATCCTTAGAATCTTTAGGCATCGAGTCCGGTGGAGCGATTGCTGAAAATGTGTTGAAGGAGTTTCAAGTAATAAAACTAATAGATGGGTATCGTACACGCGGACATTTGTTTACAAAAACAAACCCGGTTCGGGAACGTCGGAAGTATAGCCCGACCTTGGCGCTTGAAAACTTTGGCTTAACCAATGAGGATCTAGACAGTCAGTTTGAAGCCGGAGCAATTTTAGGGATAGGAAAAACCACCCTAAAAGCCATCATCAATCATTTACAAGAAATATATTGTGATTCCATAGGGGTCGAGTATATGTACATACGTAGTCCTGAAGAAATTCAATGGATACAAAACTGGATTAATGTGAATAACAACCATCCCAAGTACAATGCGGATGAGAAAAAACATATCCTTAAAAAATTAAACCAAGCCCTTTCCTTTGAATCATTCTTGCATTCAAAGTATGTAGGTCAAAAACGATTCTCTATTGAAGGTGTTGATTGTATTATTCCGGGACTGGATGCCTTAATTCAAAAAGGAGCCGACAAAGGAATTGAGCAATTCGTTGTGGGAATGGCGCACCGAGGACGCTTGAATGTATTGGCGAATATCTTTGGGAAATCACCGGAAGCCATTTTCAGTGAATTCGATAGCAAGGAATATGATGAAGAGGAACTATTCGATGGGGATGTGAAATACCACATGGGATGGACTAGTTTTAGAGAAACCGATACAGGACGTAAAGTACGTATGGATTTGGCTCCAAACCCTTCCCACTTGGAAACGGTGAATGCCGTAGTAGAAGGAATCGCACGTGCTAAAGTGGATAATCGATTGAACGGTGATGAAAAGAAAATTCTGCCTATTTTAATTCATGGAGATGCTGCCATTGCCGGACAAGGAGTTGTTTACGAAGCGATCCAGATGGCCCAATTGGAAGGCTATCGAACGGGAGGAACCATTCATGTGGTTGCAAACAATCAGGTTGGTTTTACTACGAATTATTTGGATGGTCGTTCATCGACCTATTGTACCGATATAGGTAAGGTAACGCTTTCGCCGGTCTTGCACGTGAATGCAGATGATGTAGAAGCTGTTTGTCATGCCTTTTTATTCGCTCTCGAATTTAGATTGAAATTTGGACGTGATGTATTCATCGACATTTTAGGATATCGTAAATATGGACATAACGAAGGAGATGAACCTCGATTCACCCAACCTACTTTGTATAAGGCGATTTCCAAACATAAAAATTCACGAGATCTTTATGTAGCACAGTTGACTGCGGAAGGGATTATTGATAAAGATTATGTTGCCCAATTAGAAAAAGAATACAAAGATAATTTGGAAGAGGACCTTGAGGCCTCAAGAAAAAAGGATAAAACCGTTATCACCGAAATTCTTGCAGACGATTGGAAGGATTATCGTCTAGGGAATGCTGAAGATATTCTAGCTGCTGTAGACACTTCGTTTAGCTTGAAGAAGCTAGATGAGTTGGCAGAAGGGATTACAAAATTACCGGACGATAAAAAATTCATTAAAAAAATTGAACGAATCGTTCAGGATCGAAATAACCGTTACTTTAAAACCAACGATTTGGATTGGGCTATGGGGGAACTATTGGCCTATGCAAGTTTGATGGAGGAAGGTTTTAATGTGCGTATTTCAGGGCAAGACGTTGAACGAGGAACTTTCTCGCATCGACATGCCATTATAAAAACAGAAGATGATGCCGAAGAGTTGAACCTTCATAATAGGATTGGACTGAACGGGAAGATGGATATCTATAATTCCCTATTATCTGAATATGGAGTTGTTGGATTCGACTATGGCTATGCCATGGCAGCTCCAGAGACGCTTACCATCTGGGAAGCTCAATTTGGAGATTTCTCGAATGGGGCGCAAATTATGTTAGACCAATACATTTCTGCAGCCGAAAGTAAATGGAAAGTTCAGAATGGGTTGGTGATGCTATTACCCCATGGGTATGAAGGTCAGGGTTCGGAGCATTCTAGTGCACGAATGGAGCGTTACCTGCAATTGTGTTCACGACACAACATGGTAGTCGCCGATGTGACCACCCCTGCCAATTTGTTTCATTTGCTGAGAAGACAGATGAAATGGAATTTCAGAAAACCACTCATTGTTTTTACTCCTAAAAGCCTATTGCGTCACCCAAAGGTTGTTTCAACCAAGGAATCGATGGCGAATGGAAGCTTTGAAGAAGTGATTGACGATACGTTTGTAGACAAAAAGAAAGTGACTTCATTGGTATTCTGTACCGGGAAGTTTTATTACGATCTTTTGGAACGACGTGAGGAAAATGGAAGGGAAGATGTGGCCTTGGTGCGATTGGAACAATTGTTCCCTTTACCCTTGAAAAAAATTCAAGAAATTATTAAGACGTATCCTAAAGTGACCGATTATGTATGGGCGCAAGAAGAGCCTCGTAATATGGGTGCTTGGGGTTATATGCTTATGAATTTTGACTTAGTGAAATTACGAGTAGCTTCTCGAAATGTATACAGCTCTCCGGCAGCGGGAAGCAGTACACGCTCAAAAGCAAGACATAAAAAAGTGATAGATAGTGTTTTTGAAACACCGAATTCCTAATTCGCAAAATAAAGAATTATGCTAGAAATGAAAGTTCCCTCACCGGGAGAATCCATTACCGAAGTTGAAATAGCCCAGTGGCTTGTTGCCGATGGCGATTATGTTGAAAAAGATCAGGCCATCGCAGAAGTAGATAGCGATAAGGCAACGCTTGAGCTTCCTGCGGAAGCGAGTGGAATTATTACTCTAAAAGCTGAAGAAGGCGATGCCGTAGCCGTTGGTGAAGTAGTTTGCTTAATCGATACAGACGCTGCAAGACCGGAAGGGAAAACAGCAACAGAAGAAAAACCAAAAAAAGAGGAAGCGCCTAAAGCGGAAAAGGCTCCTGCTCCTGCGAAAGAATCGTATGCGACAGGCACACCTTCACCCGCTGCAAAGAAGATTTTGGATGAAAAAGGCATCATGGCCAAGGCAGTCAATGGATCCGGCAGAGACGGCCGAATCACTAAAGAAGATGCCTTAAATGCTGCTCCTTCGATGGGAACTCCAGGACAAGGAAGTAGAGGTTCTGAACGTCAGAAACTTTCCATGCTTCGCAGAAAAGTGGCAGAGCGTTTGGTAGCCGCCAAAAATGAAACGGCCATGTTAACTACCTTCAACGAGGTGGACATGGGACCTATTTTTGAGCTTCGAAACCAATATAAAGAGGAGTTTAAAAACAAGCATGGTGTAGGCCTTGGCTTCATGTCATTTTTTACCCTAGCCGTGGTTAGAGCCTTGGAGTTATATCCTGATGTAAATTCAATGATTGATGGGGATTATAAAATCACCTACGATTATAAAGATATTTCGATCGCGGTTTCTGGACCAAAAGGATTGATGGTTCCGGTAATAAGAAATGCAGAGAATCTAACTTTTCGGGGAGTGGAAGCAGAGGTAAAACGATTGGCTATTCGCGCGCGTGATGGACAAATCACTGTCGATGAAATGACAGGTGGAACGTTTACCATTTCTAATGGAGGAGTTTTTGGAAGTATGTTGTCTACGCCCATTATCAACCCTCCTCAGTCTGGAATTTTGGGCATGCACAATATTGTGGAACGACCTATCGTAAAAAACGGAGAAATTGTGATTGCTCCGGTAATGTATTTGGCATTAAGTTATGACCACCGTATTATAGATGGAAGGGAGTCGGTAGGATTTTTAGTAGCCATTAAAGAGGCGCTGGAAAGTCCAACAGAACTTCTCATGAATAACGATGTCAAAAAGGCCTTAGAGCTTTAAACAAAAAACCCGACTAAAAAAAGTCGGGTTTTTTTATCATTCATTTTTTGGGCCTTGTATAATGGTATTCAATCTACTTCGCAAGCTCAAGACTTTAAATAGACACAATTTCGACCATAATCAATAACCGCGCGAAATTTCTTTAATAAATCGGCACCCAAGATTCCTTGAACAGATGCTTCACCGGCTTGCGCCAAGGCTTGGTTTACATGGGTCATATTGAAAAGAACAAAATCACAATTTTTCATTTCTATCGAATGAATATGAAGGTGATTCCCTTTGGCCACTTTTGTTTCCATGTCTACCGCCCCGGCTCCGGAAGCTTTAATTTCAGTTTCCTCGGCAGTGAGGGAGAAGTAATTAATGTAATCTAAACAGATACAACTCGAGGAAGCGCCGGAATCTAAAATGAATACACCGGCTTTTCGGTTAATTTTAATGTTCAATTGAAAATGTCCGGTACTTAATTTTTTTAATGGAACGCGAATAAATCCTTGCGATTCGAGTAAAGTTCTAAGGGATGTCAATGCTTTTTTTTGTAAAGATAGCTAACAAAATGCTAGTTTTGTCATCGTGCTAACCGATACCCATACCCATTTATACAGCGAAGCTTTTTCCGAGGATCGAAAGGAGATGATGGAACGTGCCTTTGAGGCAGGGGTGAAACGATTTTTCATTCCGGCAATCGATTCGGAATATACCAATGCCATGTATGCACTGGAACAAGAATTTCCGGAGCAGGTATTTCTTATGATGGGGCTTCATCCCACCTCTGTAAAAGAAAATTATGAAGAAGAATTAGCACATGTTGAAAAACAATTTGAAGATCGTAATTTTTTCGCCGTTGGCGAAATTGGAATTGACCTATATTGGGATACCTCCACGCTAGAAATTCAAAAGATTGCTTTTAAACGGCAAATTCAACTTGCAAAAAAAATGAATTTACCCATCGTGATTCATTGCAGAGAGGCTTTTGATGAAATATTTGAGGTGCTTGAAGGTGAAAAAGACGAATCCTTATTTGGTATCTTTCATTGCTTTACCGGCACCTTTGAAGAAGCGCAAAGGGCAATTAATTTTGGAATGAAGTTAGGTATTGGTGGGGTGGTTACCTTTAAGAACGGCAAAATTGATCAATTCTTAAATCAGATTGATCTAAAACACATTGTTCTTGAGACGGATGCACCTTATCTGGCTCCCGCACCTTATCGAGGAAAGCGCAATGAAAGCAGTTATCTTGCTCTAGTTTGTAAAAAAGTTGCGGAGATTTACGGGATTTCGGAAGAAGAAGTAGCTCGTGTCACCACAGAAAATTCAAAGGAAATATTCGATATATGAAGCAGCCCAATATTCTACTGATCTATACGGGAGGAACGATCGGAATGATCAAAGACTTCAATACAGGAGCGCTAAAGAACTTTAATTTTGATGAGCTGCTCAAGCACATTCCAGAATTGCGTCTGTTGGATTGCACCATTGAGACTTTTAGTTTTTCTCATCCCATTGACAGTTCCAATATGAATCCAAATTATTGGATTGCATTGGCAGATGTGTTGGAATCGAATTATAATCGATTTGATGGCTTTGTAATATTGCACGGAAGTGATACCATGGCCTATTCGGCGTCGGCATTGAGTTTTATGTTGGAAGGGCTTGCCAAACCGGTCATTTTTACCGGATCTCAATTACCCATTGGAGATTTAAGAACAGATGCTAAAGAGAATTTAATTACTTCCATACAGATCGCAGCAGCTCAAAATGAAAAGGGACCGATGATACAAGAAGTAGGACTGTACTTTGAATATAAATTGTACCGCGCAAATAGGGCTACTAAAATTAATGCAGAACATTTTGAAGCCTTTGCTTCATTAAATTATCCACCTCTGGTAGAAAGTGGTGTTCATTTAGTTTTTAATGAGCCTAAGTTGATAAGGTCGGATAGAAAAAGCAACTTGATGGTTCACAAGAATATGGTGACACAGATTGTTTTGCTGAAAATGTTTCCAGGATTAGAAGAGGAAATGTTGAACCATATGTTGTCGTTTAAAGGAATGAAGGGATTGATCATGGAAACTTTCGGAAGCGGCAATGTAACCAACGAACCTTGGTTGGTTAATGCCTTGCAGGGGATCATAGCAAAGGGAATTCCTGTTGTGAACATTACCCAATGTCCCGGGGGAAGCGTATCTATGGGCTTATATGAGACCAGCGTTGACCTTAAAAGAATCGGAGTAATTTCAGGAAAAGACATGACCACAGAAGCTGCTTTAACCAAAATGATGTATCTGTTAGGTCGAGGATTATCATCGGAAGAATTCAAAGAAAATTTCGAGACTTCGTTGCGAGGAGAATTGTCATAAATTAGGCTCGTAAATATTTCATCAAAAGGTTTTTTTTTTGTTATTTGCCCTCCCGTTAAAAAAACGAAAAAAGTTCTTAGAGAGGTGGCCGAGTGGTCGAAGGCGCACGCCTGGAAAGTGTGTATACGCCAAAAGCGTATCGAGGGTTCGAATCCCTTCCTCTCTGCAAATATTTAAGAAAGGCACCTATAATAGGATTAGGATGCTGGTCTGCAATAAATAAGCTTTTATAAATCAAGAGCCATGGAAGTATCGTACGAATAATTTGTTGCAGATTAACCAAATAATTTTATATCTTTAAAACCTTAAACTAGTAACTAAAACAAATCTTTTAAGTCGATAGCAATGAAAAAACTATTTTCTATTCTCGCAATTACCGCAATGGTATTTGCTGGCACAAGTAACGTAAAAGCAACTGCAGCCCAATCTTTATCATCAAGTTTACCTTCTTTGTCAGCAATGACTACGGTAACTTTGGTTCAAGAAGAAGCAACTTCCGAAGAGGCATCCAAAGGATTCCATCAGGAGTTAAAACAACGTTTTATTGAAGGAGGCCCTGGTTTCATGGGGATTGTACTTCTTTGTTTGATTCTTGGTTTGGCAATTGCTATTGAAAGAATTATCTATTTAAACCTTTCTACTACCAATACTTCTAAATTGGCGAGTAGTGTGGAAGATGCATTAAAAAGTGGTGGTATCGAAGCTGCGAAGGAAGTATGTAGAAACACAAAAGGACCTGTTGCTTCTATTTATTACCAAGGGCTTGATAGAGCCGATGAGAGTATCGATGCTGCTGAAAAAGCCGTTGTTTCCTATGGAGGTGTACAAATGGGTCAGCTAGAAAAGAACGTTTCTTGGATATCGTTGTTCATCGCTTTGGCTCCGATGCTTGGTTTCATGGGTACTGTAATCGGGATGATTCAGGCTTTTGATAAAATTCAGGCTGCAGGGGATATGAACCCTTCACTGGTAGCAGGAGGTATTAAAGTAGCACTTTTAACAACTGTATTTGGTTTGATCGTTGCGATCATCCTTCAGATTTTCTACAACTACATCGTTGCTAAAATTGATAGCATTGTAAACAACATGGAAGACGCTTCTATCACGTTGATCGATATGTTGGTAGACTACAAAAACAAAAAGTAATTTAAAACACATCATTCAAAATGGGTTTATATAAAATTTTAAAAATAGTGGCTTTGCTTCTTGGAGTAGCTGGATTGATTTTTTGGTTCATGCTTATTTCAAAAGGAGATGAGGCTGTAAAAGCAACCGGAGAAGGGGTTTCCCCAATGCTTGTTATTGCATACATTACAATGGCTATCGTACTCTTGTTTGTGGTTGTTTTTGTGCTGAAAGGAATCTTCGCAGGAGATTTAAAGAAAACCTTAATGTCTGTAGGAGCGTTTCTACTCGTGATGGTCATTTCATATGTTATGGCCTCAGGAAGTGTAGAAGGTTTAAAGCCTGTAGATAACGAGCCAATCACAGAAAGCACCTCGAAGTTGGTAGGAACGGGTTTAAATGCGTTTTACATCCTAGCGGTCCTTGCAATTGGAGCGATGGTTCTTAGCGGATTCAAAAAAGTAACCTCTAAATAATATGGCAAGAAGAGCAACACCCGAAGTTAATGCAGGGTCTATGGCAGACATAGCCTTCCTACTGCTCATATTTTTCTTGGTGACTACAACCATCGAGAAGGATAAGGGTATTGCAAGGCAGTTGCCTCCACCTATTGAACAAGAACAAGACGTAATTATAAAGCAGAAAAACCTGTTTATTGTAAACGTTAATAAGAGTGACCAATTATTGGTTGAAGAGGAATTAATGGATCTTAAAGACCTTCGTCAAGCGGCTATCGACTTCCTTGACAATGGTGGTGCGCCACAGGGGTCTCCTGAGTATTGTAACTATTGCAAAGGAAAAAGATCTCCGGAGTCATCGGATAATCCTCTTAAAGCGGTAATCTCAGTTCAAAACGACCGCTTAACGTCCTATAAGATGTATATCGCTGTTCAAAATGAATTGGTTGCGGCTTATAACTTCTTGAGAAATCGAGAAGCCGAACGTTTGTACGGATGGAAGTTCACTGAAAAGAAAAAGGCGATCGATGAAGGGGATATAACCGGATCGGCAGCAGATGATATTCAAAAGAAATTAGAAGCCGTACAAGAGCTTATTCCTTTAAAGTTATCAGAAGCAGAACCAAAGAAATCTGGATCTTAAAAAAGTAAAAACACATGTCAAAGTTTAATAAGAAAAAAAGCGGAGATTTACCGGCAATTTCGACGGCCTCGCTTCCTGATATTGTATTCATGCTCCTTTTCTTCTTTATGGTGGTAACTGTATTGAGGGATAGTAATCTGTTGGTAATGCAACGTCTTCCAAAAGGAGATCAGGTAGAAAAACTCCAAAAAGACAGATCTGTTTTTATCTACGCAGGAAAACCTGGACCAGGATACGAAAAGTATGGAAAGGAAGCCAAGATACAAATTGGAGATAAATACACAGATATCACCAATATTCGGTTTGCTTTGGAGGAATTGCGAAGAAAACTTCGTCCTGAATTGCAAGATAAAATTATGATTGCTTTGAAAGTAGATGAAGAGACCAATACTGGAGTAATTACCGACATAAAGCAAGAACTAAGAGAACAAAATCTGTTGAAGTTGATCTATATCACTACACCAGGTAATCAGTTAGACAATAATTAAAGTCTGCTAAGTTAAAAAGCAAAAGCCTCATTTATGAGGCTTTTTTTGTACCTTCAATTTTGCAGTTAACGATTTCTATGAAACTTTCATTTAGAACTTCTTGTTTTTTAATTTCAGTGCTTTTGGCCTGCTCCTTGAGTGCGCAAGATTCGTTGAACATTTCCTCCTTAGACACTAAATATCGAGAAGATCAATTCTATATTGGCTTTACGTATAATTTGCTTACCCAAGTCCCCAGTAATGTAAATTTAAATGGTGTTTCCGGTGGATTGAACTTTGGGTATTTACGAGATATGCCGATCAATGAACAAAGAAACATTTCGATTGCTATTGGTGGCGGAATTGCCCTGGATCGGTATGGACAAAATTTGTTCATCGGTGAGGAAGGCGATAATGAAACAATTTTCACTCCTATCAACGAAGATGTGGATTATAAAATCAATAGATTTTCAACCGCAGGAATCGAGGTTCCAATTGAATTTCGATGGAGAACCTCCACGGCTGAGGTATATAAATTCTGGAGGATCTATACCGGTCTTCGCTTGCGGTATACGTACTGGTATCGATCGTATTTTACTCAAGCAAATAACGAAGTAGGCCAAACCGATATACCCGAATTTGAGCCTGTTAATTTAGCAGCGACTTTGGCCTTTGGTTATGGAACCTTTAATTTATACTTTAATTACAGTTTAACCCCTTTCTTTAAAGACGCTTTTACTTCCGATACGGGAGAAAAGATTGGATTTACCCCTCTGAAAATGGGGATTATTTTCTACATCCTATAGCCAATAATTTAACACGATAAGCTGTGGTATAATTCCGAAAAAGAACCCAATGATAAGTTCTTGATAGGTGTGGGATTGTGTGTGTAAGCGGGAAGAAGCTACCCAACCATTGGCAAATAAAAACAGACTAATCCAAAGCAGCATATTCACCTTGAAGTGGATGCTAAGGCACATGACAAAAAGGGTAAGCCCGGAAATCCCCATTTGATGTAAACTCACCTTTACTTTAAAAAACACCATAGTAAGGGCTGCCAATGTTGAAAATAATACTCCAACAAAAAAATAGTATAATTCAGGACTTAAATAGGGGTCGAATACCCACCGAATGATGGTAATAATTAATAGGCTTTGGAGCATTAACGGAACTTTTCGTTCCCACACCTCTTCTAACTTTATCGATTGAACCCATCCCAAATTCCGAAGTAAGAAGTAGGAGGTAATTGGAATGAATAAGGAGAGAATAATAATGGCAATCAATTTTGATTCTAAAATAGTTGCGTCAATATATCGCGGAGTAATTAGGAAATAGGTGATACATCCCAACAAAGGCATCAATAGAGGATGCCATAAATATGCGCCAAAACGTAAGAAATAATTCATTTAAATTTCTTTTCGCAACCTAGCCACGGGAAAGTCCAATTGCTCTCTATATTTGGCAACCGTTCTACGTGCAATAGGATACCCTTTTTCTTTTAATATTTTGGCAAGCTTATCATCCGTTAATGGCTTTCTTTTATTTTCTTCACCAATTGTGATCTCTAAAATCTTTTTAATCTCTTTAGTGGACACGTCTTCTCCTTGATCATTTTTCATGGATTCACTGAAGAAGTCCTTTATTAATTTAGTACCATAAGGAGTATCGACATATTTGCTATTAGCGACTCGTGAAACCGTCGATACATCCATATTAATCTGATCGGCAATATCCTTAAGAATCATGGGCTTCAGGTTTCGTTCATCGCCTGTTAAAAAATATTCTTCTTGGTAATGCATGATGGCATTCATAGTAACAAACAAGGTTTGTTGGCGTTGCTTAATCGCATCGATAAACCATTTTGCCGCATCCAATTTTTGTTTGATAAACATTACGGCATCCTTTTGGTTTTTCGACTTCTCCTTGGATTCTTTGTAGCCCTTTAGCATTTCGCTATAATCCCTGGAAACGTGTAATTCCGGAGCATTTCTGCCATTTAAAGTAAGTTCCAGTTCACCATCAACAATTTTAATTGCAAAATCGGGAACAATGTGCTCTACAATGCGTGTATTTCCCGAATAGGCACCCCCGGGTTTTGGATTTAGACTTTCAATTTCGTGGATGGCTTCTCTAAGTTCTTCTTCAGAGATATCATACTTCGAAATTAGCTTTTGATAATGTTTTTTCGAAAATGCATCAAAGGATTCATCCATCATTTTTATAGCCAATACAACCGACGGAGTTTCTTCTTTCCGCTTAAGTTGAATTAACAAACACTCCTGCAAATCTCTCGCCCCAACGCCCGCAGGATCCAACTCCTGAACAATCCTTAATATTTTCCGCACGGTAGACTCATCCGTGTAGATGTTTTGCGTAAAGGCAAGATCGTCTACAATATCAATAAGGTCTCGACGCAGGTAGCCACTCTCATCGATGCTTCCTACCAAGAATTGTGCAATTTCTTCCTCTTGCTCGGTGAGACGGTAGGTATTTAATTGTTGTTGTAAAAATTGATTGAAGGAGGTGCCGGAAGCAAAAGGGGTTTGTTTTTCCTCGTCGTCCGAGCTATAATTATTTGCAGACAATTTATAACTAGGGATTTCGTCATCGCTTAGATAATCGTCTACATTGATATCGGTTTCAATAACTTCATTACCCTCCTCATACGAATCATAGTCGTCGTTATCATATTCGTCATCACTCGCGCTATCCGACTCCTTTCCACCCTCCAGGGCTGGATTTTCTTCCAGTTCTTGTGCGATACGCTGTTCGAATGCTTGCGTTGGCAGCTGAATTAACTTCATCAACTGGATTTGTTGTGGAGATAATTTCTGAGATAATTTAAAATTAAGCTGCTGCTTCAGCATGGTGTGAGTATTTATATAAAAATAAAAAAAATCCAGCAACGAACGACGGCGTTACTGGATTTATACTAGAGGGTTTAGGGGTCTAGAATTCGGCATTCCCCGGAGTTCGAGGATAGGGGATAACGTCCCTAATATTGCCCATTCCAGTCACAAATTGGACCATTCTCTCAAATCCTAATCCAAAACCACTGTGTACACAGGTTCCAAATTTACGCAGGTCCAGATACCAATAAAGCTCTTCTTCGGAAATATCCATGGCTTTCATTTTTTCCTTCAATACGTCGTATCGTTCTTCACGCTGCGAACCACCTACCATTTCTCCAATCCCGGGAAACAAAACATCCATGGCACGCACCGTTTTTCCATCATCATTTAAACGCATATAGAATGCCTTTATTTTAGCCGGATAATCAAATAGAATTACCGGGCATTTGAAATGTTTTTCAACTAAGTAACGCTCATGTTCACTTTGAAGGTCGGCACCCCATTCTTCTATAAGGTATTTGAACTTTTTCTTTTTGTTAGGGGCGCTGTTTCTTAGAATGTCGATAGCTTCGGTATAACTTACCCGAATAAAATTATTCTCGAGCACAAACTTTAATTTTTCACGAAGAGACATCTCACTTCGTTCATTTTGTGGCTTCGATTTTTCTTCTTCAAGCAATCGATTTTCTAAAAAAACTAAATCGTCTTCACAATGCTCTAAGGCAAAATGGATGATGTATTTTATGAAATCTTCGGCAAGATCCATATTATCGTCCAAATCGTTAAACGCTACTTCGGGTTCGATCATCCAAAATTCAGCCAAATGGCGCGACGTATTTGAGTTCTCTGCACGGAACGTAGGGCCAAAAGTATATACTTTTCCAAGACCCATGGCATAGGTTTCGGCTTCCAATTGTCCGCTTACCGTTAAGTTGGTTTCTTTTTCAAAAAAGTCTTCCTCGTAATTCACAGAACCGTCTTGATTTACGGGCGGGTTTTTTGGGTCCAACAAAGTCACACGGAACATTTCTCCTGCACCTTCAGCATCACTTCCGGTTATAATAGGCGTATGCATGTAGTTGAAACCATTTTTATTGAAATAGTCATGAATGGCAAACGATAGTTTTGATCGCACACGCATCACGGCACCAAAAGTATTGGTACGCACTCTTAAATGGGCTTGTTCGCGAAGGGTTTCTAGGGTATGGCGCTTCGGACTTAAAATGGTAAGTTTCACGTCCTCCGGATTGGCCTCTCCTAAAATCTCAACAGCCTCCACTTGCAATTCTACAGACTGTCCTTGGCCTTGACTTTCAACTAAAATTCCTGTAACCTTAATCGCGGCACCGACGGTAATTTTCTTCAATAAGGCTTCGTCAAAATTTTCAAAGTCGACTACGCATTGAAGGTTATGAATGGTTGAACCATCATTTAAATGGATGAAACGGTTGCTTCGAAATGTCCGCACCCAGCCCGAAACCTCAATGGGAATTAGGGATGGTTCACTCTGAACTATTTCAGAAATTACTTTTTTCTGCATGCTTAAAAATTTGAAAGCGTAAAGATACTTTTTTTCTGTTTTTTGGAAGCTAGAAACCTAGCTTTCTTCATCCTCTTCACCTTGCTCCATTTCATCATCGTTGGCCGTAAGAATTTGAATCGCAGGCTTTTTGAAGGTTTGTTTATTCGCAATATTTCGTTCTAAAGAAAGTAATAACGAGGGTAGTAATAATAGATTAGAGAGCATGGCAAATAGCAAGGTAATAGAAACCAAAGCACCTAAGGCTACAGTTCCTCCAAAGCTTGAAATTGTAAATACTGAAAACCCAAAAAACAAGACAATGGAAGTATAAAACATACTTACTCCTGTTTCCTTCAATGCGGCATAAACCGATCGCTTAATTCGCCAATTATGGGTGATTAATTCCTGACGGTACTTCGCTAAGAAGTGGATGGTATCGTCGACCGAAATTCCAAAAGCAATACTAAAAACAAGGATGGTCGATGGTTTTATGGGAACGCCAGTGAAGCCCATAATTCCGGCCGTAATAAGGAGGGGTAATAAATTGGGAATAAGCGATACCAGAATCATCTTTACACTTCGGAACATCCAAGCCATGAACAGGGCTATTAAAAGAATGGCCAAGGATAGCGATAATAGTAGGTTGTTGACCAAGTATTTGGTTCCTTTTTCAAAGACGAAGGCTTTTCCGGTGATGGCTACTGTATAACGTTCTTCGGGAAATAATTTTGCGATTTTGGCGCGAATATCTTCTTCGATCCGATCAAACCGTTCTGTTTTTGTATCTTTTAAAAAGACGGTCATACGAGCATATTGTCCCGTGCTGTCCACATAGCTCGATAATAAATTAGTGCTCTTAGTGCTACTTTTAGCGTAAGAAAGGATAAAGGCCCTTTCTTGGCTGTTCGGCAATTGGTAATACTCTGGGTTTTCGTTGTAATAAGCCTGTTTTGAGTATTTCACAAGGTCTACCACCGACAAAGGTTTGGACAACTCAGGAATTTCCTCTAAAAATTCTTGTAGCTCGTCCATTCGCTTCAATGTAGCCAAATTCATGACTCCCTTCGGACGTTGGGTATTGATCATGATTTCGATGGGCATAATGCCCTCGTATTCTTTTTCAAAGAACTTGATATCCTTAAAGAATTCGGTATTTTTCGGCATATCCTCAATTAGGCTTCCCGATAATTTTATATTGTAAATTCCAACAATACTAGCACATAATAGTATAACAGTGGCTATGTAGATAGCGATACGATGTTCTCTCACCATGCGCTCCATCCACTGCACAAACTTCCCAATCCATTCTTTATTCAAATGCTTGAGGTGCTTGTATTTTGGAATCGCCATGTAACTGTAGACGATAGGAATAATGAATAAACTTAAAAGAAATATCGCTAGGATATTAATGGATGCTACGATACCAAATTCCTTTAAAAGCTTGCTATTTGTAAGAATGAAGGTTGCAAATCCTGATGCAGTGGTAACGTTAGTCATCAAGGTTGCATTACCCACTTTTGTGATTACCCGCTGAAGGGATTTTGCCTGATTTCCATGGCTTTTTATTTCTTGTTGATATTTATTAATCAAAAAGATACAGTTGGGAATTCCAATCACAATAATAAGGGGAGGAATCAAAGCAGTGAGTACCGTGATTTCATAATGCAAAAGTCCCAGCACCCCAAAAGACCACATTACACCAATGATTACGGTGATAAGAGAAATGAAGGTCGCACGAAAGGATCGGAAAAAGAAAAAGAAGATTAAAGAAGTCACAAGCAGTGCTGCCCCAATGAACAATCCAATTTCGTCGATGATGTTTTGCGAATTGAGGGTCCGAATGTAAGGCATGCCCGAGGTATGCACTTTTATATTGGTTTCTTTTTCGAATGCTTTAATCCTTGGAATAAGGACATTGATAATAAAATCTCGCCGTACAGAGGTGTTTACGATGTCTTTTTTGAGGTAGATTGCCGCCCTTACCGATTCTTTATTTGGACTATAAACAAGCCCCTCATAGAACGGCAACTTGTGCAATAACTCGTGTTTGTATTGTTGGAGTTTAGTATCATTTAAGACGGAGTCACTTATAAATGGCACGAGATGAAAGGCAGCTGTATCTTTTCTTTTCTCGAGTTTTTGAAGGTTGCCAACAGAAAGTGATAATTCAACTTCGTCATAACTGGCAATGTCTTTCGATAATTTTGTCCAAGCCATGAATTGTTTGGACTGAAAAAGGGTGCTGTCTTTAACGCCTAAAATGATTAAGTTCCCCTCTTCTCCAAAAGTGTCTAGAAATTGCTGGTACTCAATATTGTAGGGGTGTTCGTCAGGAAGTAAATTGGCCTCTGTATAGGTAAACCGCATGTTTTTCCATTGCATTCCAAAGAATACGGTTGCAGCGATAATCCCGATAATAATGAGCGTTCTATTTCTAAGAATAAAACGCGCTACGGCACTCCAAAAACCAATACTGAATAACTTCTCCAAAAAACCTACCTTAAAATTGCGGCAAAGGTACTAAAATACAGAGGATTCCACGGATAACTTTGTGTTATATTTTTAAGTTAAAGGTAAACTTAAACGATATATTTTTTTCAAAATCTGGAAGGTTGTAGTACCCATAGCGATAGGCAAAACTCAATCCAAAACCGAACAAGAGTTTGTTCAATTCAAGCCCCGATTCAGAATAAAATTGGTCGAGTGTTTTAAAATTCAGCCCAAGATGATCCTCAGGGTTCTTCAAATCCCCTAAAGCATGTCGTGTTATAAATACCAGTTCTGGCCTTATTTTATCGGAAATGCGAAATCGCCTCAGGGTATGTTTTGCGCGGAAGGTAATTAATTCGCTTGAGAAGAACTCTCCAAAGTACATGGTTTCAAAACTTTGTCGTCCCGCCACAGAGAATCTTTGAAGAATCTCATCTTTTGTTGGGTTATTGGGATAGGCATGATATAAATGGGTTAAGGGAACGGCCCCAAAACTCATTCCTCCTTCGAGGACAAAATGAGAAGAGGAAAGATTTTTTCGTTTTATGTAATAGTCAAGCTTGACCCCCAATTTGGTATAATTAAAATCGCTGCTGAAAATATTTCTTACGCCTTGAGTAATTTGAGCACTAATTTTTGGGAGTCCGTCAAAATATTCGACCATGCCATCTTCAGAGGTAAACGACAAGGTTTTTGGGGCATAACGCACCGATAGGGTAGCTTCTGTTAAATTATAGTCGCTGTATGAAATCCCTTCGTTTAAAAAAGTGTAATCTTCAATTTGTGAAATTTTACTGAAGGATATTCGTGCCTCCCCAAGCAATTTAGCACTGGGTTCCGTAATGAGGCCTATCCGTGTAGTTTGGTGTTTATAAAATTGCGTAATGTTAATCAACCTGGGTTCAAAAACTGAATAGACTCTGCTATTCGTGTAATATTCAAAGCTTCCGATTTCTTGAATATCGTCGGTGTAATAAACATTAAGCCAGGTGTTGGTTGGCCTTGAAATTCGGAGGTTGCCTCCTAAACTGTATTTGTAGGCGTCGTCCTTAAATCCGTAGGCGATATAACCACCTAATTTAATATTTTCGAACAGTCGTTCGTTGGTAATACCACCAAACCCTAATCGGAAGGATTCGTAATTATTGTATTTGATAATGTACTTAAGATCAACGTCGAAAAAACCAATAGGATAATAACCGGTGACAAAAGGGCTTAGTCGTTTTTCTTTTTGTCGTTGATTCAGGCTATCTACGGCAGTGGAAGGTTCTTGTGCATTGGACACCAAACACCCTAAAGATAAAAACAGTACAAAGCATCTTAAGAGCTGCATGGATGGAGGTTAATGATAGTAAATTATAAATAAAGCGGCAATTAGGCCGCTTTATTATGTGTTATTTCGTCAAAAGAACTAAACCGTCATTATTTCCGCCTCTTTTTTGGCCAGAATTTGATCAATTTTATTGATATGCTCATCGGTCATTTTTTGAATATCGATCTCTAAATTCTTTTTCAAGTCTTCCGAAATATCTAAATTTTTAATGTCGTTGTTTGCATTTTTTCGATCGTTTCGCACTCCTACTTTGGAATCTTCGGCTTCGGCTTTTGCTTGTTTGGCAAGTTCTATCCGACGCTCTTGGGTAAGAGGAGGGACGCTAATGATCACACTTTCACCATTATTCATAGGATTAAATCCTAGGTTAGCCATCATAATGCCTCGTTCAATTTCGGTAATCATTGCCTTTTCCCAAGGCTGCACCATGATCGTCATTCCATCTGAAGTATTTACATTCGCTACCTGGTTGAGTGGCGTTGGGCTTCCATAATAATCAACCATCACAGAATTCAACATGGCGGGCGAAGCTTTACCTGCCCGAATGCTCACTAATTTTTTTTCAAGATGAAGCAAGGCATTATGCATTGCTTCTTTGGTACTATCTAGTATAAAGTTAATTTCTTCTTCCATAATTTTTAATTTTATGCAGTATTATTTCAATAATAAAGCCAGATTATAGATTCACTTTTGTTCCTATGTTTTCACCCGAAACTACTTTAAGGAGATTTCCTTGGGTATTCATGTCAAATACAATGATAGGCAATTCGTTCTCTTGGCTTAAGGTGAAAGCTGTAGTATCCATCACTTTCAAACCTTTTTTAAGTACGTCGTCGAAGGTGATGAAATCAAATTTAGTAGCATTTGTGTCTTTTTCAGGGTCGCTGGTATAAATACCATCCACACGAGTACCTTTTAAAATCACATCGGCTTCGATTTCGATAGCGCGCAATACCGCGGCTGAATCGGTAGTAAAATAAGGGTTCCCAGTGCCTCCGCCAAAAATAACCACACGACCTTTTTCTAGATGTCGAACGGCTCTACGTCGAATAAAAGGTTCTGCAACTTCGTTCATTTTTATGGCACTTTGAAGCCTGGTTTGTACGCCTTCATTTTCAAGAGCGCTTTGTAAGGCCAAGCCATTGATTACGGTTGCGAGCATTCCCATATGGTCTCCTTGAACGCGATCCATACCACCACTCACTCCTGAAACTCCTCTAAAGATATTTCCACCGCCAATCACAACGGCAACCTGGACTCCCTTTTCGACGATTTCTTTTATCTCCTGAGCGTATTCCTGAAGTCTTTTTGGATCAATCCCATACTGTTGATTTCCCATAAGGGCTTCACCGGATAATTTGAGTAGTATTCTTTTGTAGTGCATGATGTGTATTTACATTCACAAAAATAAATAAAAATAACGGATGATAGGGGGAATAAAAAAAACCGCTTTAGATTAAATTCCAAAGCGGTTTTTATATAAATTAAATGATGAATTTATGCAAGTGAAATTCGTTCGAATGAAACTACATTCACGTCACCTTTGCTAGCTACATAATCTGCCACATTCATTTTGTCGTCCATGATGTAGTTTTGATCTAACAAACATTTTTCTTGGTCAAGCGTAGTGTTGTCTGCAATAAAACGCTCTAGTTTTCCCGGTAGGATTTTGTCCCAAATTTGTTCCGGCTTACCTTCAGCTTTTAATTCAGCTTTAATAGCTTCTTCGGCTTCAGCAATAACAGCATCTGTTAATTGAGCTCTTGAAATGTACGTAGGTACATTTTTCAAAGTTTTGCCTAAACGTCCTAATTCGATGTTGTCCTTTTCAATTACAGCAATTCTTGCCTCAGTTTCTGATGCGATGAATGCCGGATCGAAATCTTTGTAAGACAAAGTAGTAGCTCCCATGGAAGCAACTTGCATCGATACATTTTTCGCAACTTCAGCAGCACCGTCAATCGCTTTTGACAAACCTACTAAAGCTGCAATTTTATTTCCGTGAATATAAGAACCTACGAAAGGAGCTTCTAAAGTTTTGTATCCACCGATTTCGATTTTCTCACCAATAACACCTGTTTGTTCGGTAAGTTTTTCTTGAACCGTCATCCCGCTTTCAAATTCAGCAGCTAATAGCTCTTCCAAGGTAGAAGTTCCTAAAGCAACTTCGGCCATTTGATGTGCCATGGCTACGTAAGAATCGTTTTTAGAAACGAAGTCGGTCTCACAGTTTAAAGAAACAATCACTCCTTTAGTAGCAGCATCGTTTACTTTAGCAATTACAGCACCTTCGCTAGAATCTCTATCGGCTCTTTTCTCAGCAATTTTTTGTCCTTTTTTACGAAGGATGTCAATGGCTTTGTCGAAATCACCTTCTGCTTCAACTAATGCCTTTTTACAGTCCATCATTCCGGCTCCGGTTTTTTGTCTCAATTCGTTTACCTGTGCGGCGGTTATTTTTACCATCGTATTCAAGATTTTATAGTTTTAATAAAAGTCGTTCCAAGGGTTTTTAGTTCAAGTCTAGGAACGACCTTTTAAGATTTATAATCGTTTATTTATTCTTCTTCTTCCTTACTAGGGACAGCAACAACAGCTGCTCTTTTTCTAGCTGATTTCTTCTCAACTACCGGAGTATCTCCTTCTTCGTCTTCACTCTTACCAGATTTTCTTTCGGCAAGTCCTTCAATAACAGCATTGGTAACGCTGGTAATGATGCTGTCGATAGATTTAGATGCGTCATCATTCGATGGAATAACATAATCAATGGGTCGAGGATCGCTATTGGTATCCACCATCGCGAAAATAGGAATGTTCAATTTTTGAGCTTCTTTAACAGCAATGTGCTCACGAGTAGTATCTACAATGAACAATGCTCCTGGAAGACGACTCATGTCGCTAATAGAACCTAAGTTCTTCTCTAATTTAGCACGAAGACGATCTACAGCCAAACGCTCTTTTTTAGAAAGGGTCATGAAGGTACCATCTTGCTTCATACGATCGATAGAAGCCATTTTCTTCACCGCTTTACGAATAGTTACGAAGTTGGTCAACATTCCTCCTGGCCATCTTTCAGTGATGTAAGGCATGTTGGCATTCTTTGCTTTTTCAGCAACGATGTCTTTTGCTTGTTTCTTGGTAGCAACGAAAAGGATTTTTCGTCCGCTGGCTGCAATTTTCTTCAAGGCTTCATTCGCCTCTTCTAATTTTGCAGAAGTCTTGTAAAGGTTGATAATGTGAATCCCGTTACGCTCCATATAGATGTAAGGAGCCATGTTTGGATTCCATTTACGTGTTAGGTGACCAAAGTGTACACCTGCGTCAAGAAGGTTCTTGACCTGATTGTTGTTTGCCATTTTGTTTTAGTTTACGTTCTGTTTAGATAGCAACCTTTATATTGCGTCGAGACGTTCTATTTTGGTTTAGATGCTAAACTAACATACCCTCCGGCAAAGGAGAATATTAACAGCTTAATTAATAAAGATATGAACTTGACCTTCCTTGCTTGGGCATCTCGATGGAGACACCCAAACAAATAAGGTGTAATAATATTAACGTTTAGAGAACTGGAATTTCTTACGAGCTTTCTTCTGACCAAATTTCTTACGTTCCACCATTCTTGGGTCTCTGGTAAGTAATCCTTCAGGCTTCAAAACAAGTCGATTTTCCTCGTTCAATGCACACATAGCTCTGGAAATAGCCAAACGAATTGCTTCTGCCTGACCAGTAATTCCTCCTCCGAATACATTTACTTTAATATCAAAGTCTTTTTCATTGTTAGTCAATGCTAAAGGCTGTTGTACTTTGTAACGAAGCGTTGCTGTTGTGAAATAATTATCGAATTCACGATTGTTGATGGTAATGTTCCCTTTTCCTTTAGAAACATACACACGAGCAACCGCAGTTTTTCTTCTTCCAATTTTGTGAATAGTTTCCATTACTTAATGTCGTTTAGGTTAATTACTCTAGGTTTTTGTGCTTCCTGATCGTGTGCTTCACCTGCATATACCTTTAAATTTCTGAAAAGTGCTGCTCCCAATTTATTTTTTGGCAACATTCCTTTTACGGCATTCTCGATAACTCTTGCAGGATCTTTAGCATACAATTCTTTTGCGGTCAATGAACGCTGACCCCCAGGATAACCTGTGTGACGAATGTACTCCTTTGTGTCCCATTTTTTTCCGGATAGGGTAATTTTTCCGGCGTTGATAACCACAACGTTGTCACCACAATCCACGTGAGGAGTGTAGTTTGGCTTGTTCTTCCCGCGAAGCATTTTAGCCACTTCGCTGGCAAGACGACCCAATGCCTGGCCGTCCGCATCTACCAAAACCCATTCTTTTGTAACGGTTTTACTGTTGGCAGATACTGTTTTGTAACTTAATGTATCCATTAGTTTTTTGTCAAATAGTTAATAATCATTGAATAATTCCTCTTTTGAGGGGTGCAAATGTAAGCTTATTTATTTGAAATACAAACACCCACAATTTAATTTTGAGGTGAATGAATTGAAAGATGTTAAAATTTTCACAATTAACCTCTAATAGTGTCACATCCACGCATTAAAGAGGTCTATTAGAGCATCAATCAACGAACAGCTAACCACCCATGACCTATAAATTAATTATTTCATTAGTTACTTCAGGGTTATTTACAATTTTAGGAACTTCCCAGAAAAAATTTAGCGATTCCATTCCGGAAAAATATGAAAAACGTGCCTACACTACGGCTTCCTTTGAAGGGCGTGGAGAAATCACTATTGACGGAATTATTGATGAAGAAGCCTGGAATGTTGTGGAATGGACTTCAGATTTTACCGAGTTTGAACCAGATGTTGGAACCCCTCCTACCGAGCAGACTAAGATGAAAATAATTTATGATGAAAATAATCTTTATGTAGCTTTTTTCTGCTTTGAGGCGGATCCTAGTACTATCGTAAAACGTATGGGTCGGAGGGATTCTTTTGCCGGCGATTGGGTCGAATTAAACATCGATAGTTATGGTGACGACCGTACCGGATTCTCTTTCACAACGAGCGCATCAGGAGTCAAGGGCGATGAATTTATTTCAGAGAATGGAAATAATTGGGATAGTAGCTGGAATCCTATTTGGTATGTTCAAACACACGTGAACGACAAAGGGTGGACCGCAGAACTCCGAATTCCTTTAAGTCAGCTGCGCTTTGGTAATAACGAAGAGCAGATTTGGGGCCTTCAAGCACACCGACGGTATTTTAAGAAAGAAGAACGATCCCTATGGCAAGCCGTACCTGCAAATCCGCCGGGATGGGTGAGTGAGTTTGGAGAACTGCGCGGACTTATCGGACTAAAACCGCAAAAACAACTCGAGATTCAACCCTACGTGTTAACGCAGTTAGATACCTATGAAAAAGTCCCCGGAAACCCTTACTTGGATGGAAGTGATACAAAATTAGTAGGTGGTTTGGATGCGAAAATTGGGGTGACCAACGACCTTACCATGGATTTGACCATCAATCCCGATTTTGGACAAGTAGATGCCGACCCAGGAGCGATTGCTCTAGACGGTTTTGAAATTTTCTTTGAAGAACGAAGGCCATTTTTCGTTGAGAATAAAAACATCTTTGATTACAATTTTGGAGGAAACCAGGACAACCTGTTTTTTTCTCGTCGGATTGGAAGAACTCCACAGGGCTCCCCATACCAATCGGATACAAAATATGCCGATACACCGAACAATACCACTATTTTAGGAGCGGCAAAACTTAGTGGAAAAACCAAAGATGGTTGGACCCTGGGGGTCTTAGAAAGTGTTACTTCCAACGAATATGCCGATGTGATCGATGAAAATGGCGATGGAGCAGAAGTCTTGGTAGAACCGCTCACCAATTATTTTGTGGGAAGAGTGCAAAAGGACTTTAACGACCGAAATAGTTATGTGGGAGGAATGTTCACAGCTACTACTCGAAACATGGCCGATAACCTTCAATTTTTACACAGTCATGCATATTCCGGAGGACTAGATTTTAAACACAACTGGCAAGATCGAAAATATTATGTCGAGGGAAGCTCGGTATTCAGTCATGTGCGCGGATCGGCGGAAGCAATTACCAACACACAGTATTCGTTAACGCACCTCTTTCAAAGGGTCGATGCCGACCATGTTGAAATCGATCCGACAAGAACATCACTTACAGGTTCCGGAGGACGTTTTGAAATAGGCAAGGGAAGCGGCGGAAACTGGCGCTATAACTTTGGTGCCAACTGGAGATCCCCCGAACTGGAATTAAACGACTTGGGTTTTCTTAGGCAAGCAGATGAAATTAGACAGTACGCAAACCTTCGTCGTTTTTGGAATAAACCAACAAGCTGGTTTCGTCAAACAAATCTTGGACTCAATCAATCATCTTCCTACGATTTTCAGGGAAATTATAACCGAGTTCAATATGAATTGAGTGGATACCTCAATTGGAAAAACAATTGGTGGACCGAAGGGGGTGCTGCGCACAAACCCCGAATATTTTCAAATACGGTGCTTCGAGGTGGGCCACGGTGGAGATGGGGGGATGAAAATTATTATTACATTTTCTCAGGCACCGACGCACGTAAAAAGTTTAATATGCACGCAGGGTATGTGAAATCCTGGTCGCAACAGAATAATTTTGGTTTAGATCGATATGTGCTTCGTTTCTTCTATCAACCTACTAATTCTTTGAACTTATCTCTTATCACTGAATATGAGAAAAGTCCCAATAAAACACAATACGTAACCGAAACATCCTTCAATGGAACTCCCCGTTATATTTTGGGAGAGATCGACAATGAATCCCTAACCACAACCCTAAGGTTAAACTATAATATTAATCCGAATTTAACCATACAGTATTACGGGCAGCCCTTCATTTTTAATGCAAAGTATTCTAACTTTAATTATGTGAATAATGCCGTAGCAGAAGATTTAAATGAACGTGTTTCTTGGTATGGAGAAAATCAGATAAGTTTCAATGAGGCTACAGATCAATCGGGAGCCTTTTACAGTGTGGATGAAGACAGAGATGGAACTGCCGATTATAGTTTTTCGGACCCTGATTTTTCCTTTGTTCAATTTAGATCCAACCTTGTAGTGCGCTGGGAATACATTCCGGGATCCGAAATATTCTTTGTTTGGTCGCAGGGTATTACCGGTATAGGCGATCCTAATAACGATTTTGATACGATTATAGACAATCAATTATTGAGCAAGAGGCCACAAAATACGTTCTTAATAAAAGCCACCTATCGCTTTGTTCTTTAGTGACTTATGAACAGCTATGGTGAATAAAATATGTTAATATTGATATAAATATTTTTTTACAACATTACTATTTAGATATATTTGCCCAATAATTGCTTTAGTCAAAATATAAAATTCCAACATATTTAAAATTTTATGGAATTGAAGACATTTAATTTCATAATTGTAAGGTAGGCGCTCTCGAAAGAGAGCGCCGTTTTTTTACAAGGTTTCTTATTAATGAGCTTCTAGCCAATTAGCACCTGTTCCAATTTCTACGTCGAGTGGAACCGCGAATGTAAAGGCTTGTTCCATTTCTGTCTTGATCAAAGTACTCACTTCTTCTAACTCGGGTTTGTACACATCAAACACCAATTCGTCATGTACCTGAAGCAGCATCTTAGTTTTAAAATTACCGGCATTCAGCTTGTTGTAAATATGAATCATGGCAATTTTTATAATGTCGGCGGCACTTCCTTGTATCGGTGCATTTACGGCATTCCGTTCTGCTGCCCCCCTCACAACGGCATTCCTACTGTTGATGTCTTTTAAATACCGCCGTCTTCCTAAAACAGTTTGTACATACCCATGTTCCCGCGCAAAATTAACTTGGTCGTTCATGTATTGCTTTAGTTTTGGGTAGGTTTTGTAATAGGTGTCAATTAGCTCTTTCGCTTCATTTCTATTTAATTCGGTCTGATTGCTTAGTCCGAAAGCGGAAACCCCGTAAATAATTCCGAAATTTACGGTCTTTGCATTGCTACGCTGTTCTCGCGTTACTTCCTCGAGTGGAATATTAAATACACTGGCAGCCGTAGAGGCATGAATGTCTTCTCCGTGTTGAAAAGCTTTGATCATGGTATCTTCCTGACTTAATGCAGCGATAATTCGGAGCTCTATTTGCGAATAATCGGCGGCCAACAATAGGTGATCTTCATCTCGGGGGATGAATGCTTTTCGTACCTCACGGCCTCGCTCCGTCCGTATTGGTATATTCTGTAAATTAGGATTATTGCTGGATAAACGACCCGTCGCAGCCACAGTTTGCATATAGTCTGTATGGACACGACCCGTACTTGGCTCTACTTGTTCAGGCAAAGCATCGACATAAGTGCTCTTTAGTTTTGCCAAGCCTCGATATTCTAAAATGTTTCGAATTATTTCGTGGTCCTTTGCCAAATACGATAGGACATCTTCAGCTGTGGAATATTGCCCTGTCTTTGTTTTTTTAGGCTTGTCCACCAGTTTCATTTTATCAAAAAGGATTTCCCCTAATTGCTTTGGAGAAGCGATATTGAACGTGGTTCCTGCGGTTTCATAGATTTGTTGTTCTAAATCTTTAATGTCCTTATCTAAGGTTACTGAAAGTCCTTTCAAGAACGATTCGTCTAAATTAATCCCCTCCAATTCCATAGAAGCAAGGACCCTTAATAAAGGGATTTCAATATCATCGAATAATTTCTGGGTGTTTGCCGCACCTAATTCCGATTGAAAATGTTCCTTGAGTTGAAGGGTTATGTCGGCATCTTCAACGGCATATTCTGTTTGAAGGTCTACCGGAACATCGCGCATGGATTTTTGATTTTTCCCTTTCTTACCTATCAAGGTTTCAATGGAAATAGGGGTGTAATTCAAATAAGTTTCGGCTAGAACATCCATATTATGGCGCATGTCCGGATTGATAAGGTAATGGGCCAACATGGTATCAAATAGTTTTCCCTTTACCTCGATGTTGTATTTTGAAAGTACTTTGATGTCGTATTTCAAATTCTGTCCAATCTTTTCGATCTGTTCGTTTTCAAAGAATGGTCGAAGAAGTTCAATAAGTTGTTGTGCCTCGGATTGTTGCTCCGGGAAAGGAAGGTAAAAGCCACTGGCTTTTTCCCAGCTAAAAGCAATTCCAACGAGTTCTGCGGTTAATGGATTGAGGCCTGTGGTTTCGGTATCAAAACAGACCGAGGGTTGTTCCAGTAGGGTTCTTATAAACAGTTCGGTTCCTTTTCCGGGCTGCACATGCTGATAAAAATGAGGCACACCTTCGTGGGTGTTTCTTGAACTATAGACGTTCGCTGTTTCGGTTGGATTTTCGTTGTTGTCAAATAATGAAAACTGACCGGCGCCCGCAGAGGTAGAAGCATTTGCAGTTTGGGAGGCTGGTTTTATTTCCTGAGTCGAGGAAGATTCTTTATTTTCTGAAGCTTCATCGTTTTGTGCAAAGGTTTTCAAGAAGTTGTCGGTTAATCGCCTAAATTCTAACTCTTCAAATAATTCGGTAACCCCCTGTACATCCGGAGCACACATTTCAAAATCCTTTTCATCAAAAATCACGGGAACATCCAATAGAATGGTGGCAAGTTGCTTAGATAACAACCCCAATTCGGCATTTTCAGAAACCTTTTCCTTCATCTTGCCTTTAAGTTGATCTGTATTGGCCAAGAGTCCTTCCAAACTTCCAAACTCCTTTATAAATTTTTTGGCAGTTTTCTCTCCTACGCCCGGAAGCCCAGGAATGTTATCGGCACTGTCGCCCATCATTCCCAACAGGTCGATTACCTGAAGTGGAGACTCTACTTCAAATTTTGCTTGAACCTCGGGAATGCCCCAGGTTTCATAACCTCCTCCAAAAACGGGGCGGTACATGAAAATATTTTCAGAAACCAATTGTGCAAAATCCTTGTCCGGGGTCACCATAAACGTTTGGTAGCCTTCCTTTTCTGCTTTTTTTGCAAGCGTGCCGATAATATCATCTGCTTCGAAGCCTTCTTTCACCATAATGGGAATATTCATGGCTTTCAGAATTCGCTCAATATAGGGGACCGCAATTTTAATGGCTTCTGGAGTTTCATCCCGATGCGCTTTATAATCCTCAAACAATTCATTCCTAAGGTCGCTGCCTCCTTTGTCAAAACAAACTGCCAAATGATCCGGACGTTCCCGCTTGATCACGTCCAACAAGGAATTTACAAAGCCCAAAATGGCCGAGGTGTCCATGCCTTTGCTGTTGATCCGCGGATTTTTGATAAAGGCGTAATAACCTCTAAATATTAAGGCATAGGCATCGACAAGAAAAAGTCTTTTTTGTTGGGACATAACAGGAATGGATTAAGGTCTAAAACTACAAAACTTATGTGGCGAATAGAAATTATTTCGAAAGCAATTTGTACTTTTCGACTTTAATAAAACACCCTATGAAAATGTACTCTTTGGCGATTCACGGCGGAGCCGGAACGTTGGTAAAAGGCTTAATGACCCAAGAACTTGAAGCTGAATATAAACAAGCATTAAACCTCGCATTGGAATCGGGGCAGGCGGTCTTACAACAAGGTGGATCGGCCTTAGACGCGGTGGAGCTGGCAGTTAATTTCTTAGAAAACACACCTTTGTTTAATGCCGGAAAAGGGGCGGTGTTTACTGCAGAAGGCACCCACGAAATGGATGCTGCGATTATGGACGGGCATAATTTAAAGGCTGGGGCAATTTCATTGGTGACCGGCGTGAAGAACCCGATCTCATTGGCGCGGGGTGTTATGGAAAAAAGTTACCACGTATTTTTAGCGGGAGAAGGCGCGATGGAATTTGCACGTCAGAATGGATTTGAGTTTGCATCACCCGACTACTTTTACGACGAGGTTCGCTACCAACAATGGCAAGGGATTAAAGATAGTACGACGTTTCAATTGGATCACAGTGTAAAAAAAGATGGAAAATTTGGAACTGTTGGTGCTGTTGCGTTAGATGAACACGGGAACCTTGCCGCAGCTACTTCAACAGGGGGAATGACCAATAAAAAATGGGGACGTGTAGGCGACAGTCCTATGATTGGGGCCGGGACTTATGCAAATAATAAAACTTGTGCCATAAGTTGCACAGGGAGCGGCGAGTATTTTATTCGGGGAGTGGTCGCTTATGATGTGTCCTGTCTTATGGAATACAAAGGATTGTCTCTGGAAGCAGCCGCTCATGAGGTAATTCACAAACGAGTGCTCGACATAGGTGGAGACGGTGGATTAATAGCGGTGGACGGAAAAGGAAATATTGCATTGCCTTTTAATACTGAAGGAATGTATCGCGCCTATGTTAAATCGACCGGAGAAAAAGGAATCTCGATTTACAAAGATTAAACGAAGGGTGCGTCTATAGGAAGCACCGTAATTTTTCGATCCTTGATGTTAAATACGTCACCGTTTGCCAACACATGAGTTTTTAAGTTCGTAAGGGTCATTGGGGTTCCAACTTTTAAAAGCTTTTCATTGTTGTGTTTTATTTTTCTTGGATCGAATAAAACAACCATTCCTGACCCGATTACTTCAAAGGTGTTGCAATTGCGAATGATCAAACCCGTGTCCTCGGCAAGGCCAACACCTACCAATTTTGGATGACGTGCCACGGCTTCTGCCAAGCGACCGAATCGGCCTCTTCTAATAAAATGCGAATCGATAATCAGATTAGGAATAAATCCCATGCCGCCACCCATGCCCACGGCACCTTTGGTGAAGGCCTCTTTGATATTTCCGCCTGTGATCATTTCTTGCGACATGCACATGGCACCGGCACTTGTCCCGGCAATTACAAAATGTTCTTTTCGAAATTTATCCATCATAATTTTATGAATGGAAGAACCCCCTATTTCCCGGGTAATGTTGGATTGGTTACCCCCTGAAAACATAACGCAATTGGCTTTCTTAATCATGCCAATATTTTTGGGATCTTCACTCTGCTCGCGATTTCGAATATCAAGAACGCTAACGTTTTTGCACCCTAATTTTCCAAAAGCCTCCAGATAATTCTGTCCTACTTCTTCAGGAATACTCGAAGCAGTGGGAATCACCACAATATTCGAATAAATTCCACCGGCCTCTTTTACTACATGATGAAGTATCCCTTCACCAATGAACTCAAGGGTGTATTGTTCACTTTCTTCGATTCCTTTGTCTTCATTCCCTCCAATTGGAATTAGAATTCCTTTTACATTCATATGCTTATTTTGAATGCGGCAAAAATACAAGTTTTTAAAGTAAAAAAAATTATATATTTAGCATCTTTGACGTAAATCAACTATTAAATTTCCCTTTATGAGAATTCGTGAAATAAATGCAATGAGAGGACCCAATTATTGGTCTGTTCGACGCCATAAATTAATTGTAATGGTGTTGGATCTGGAGGAGATGGAGGAATTGCCATCGAATAAAATCGAGGGTTTTAAGGAGCGACTTGAAGCAATGTTCCCGAGCATGTACAGTCATCGTTGTTCTGTAGGAACTCCGGGAGGCTTTTTTCAACGTGTTGAAGAAGGTACTTGGATGGGTCATATTATTGAGCACATCGCCCTTGAGATTCAAACTTTGGCGGGTATGGATACCGGTTTTGGAAGAACGCGCGATTATGGAGAAAAAGGGGTATATAATGTGGTGTTTTCGTACCTAGAAGAATCTGTTGGACGCTACGCAGCCAAGGCTTCGGTGGAGATTTGTCAATCTTTGATCGATGGCGTTCCTTATGATATGGAAGACGATATTCAGCGCATGAGAGAATTGCGTGAGTCCGAGCGATTAGGGCCAAGTACAGGTTCTATTGTTGAGGAAGCAGCCAGTAGAGGAATTCCATGGATTCGCCTGAACAAATATTCACTATGTCAATTGGGGTATGGAGCCAATCAAAAACGCATACAAGCTACCGTAACCAGTGAAACTTCGAGTATTGGAGTAGAAATTGCCTGTGATAAAGAAGACACAAAATACCTCTTGGAACAGGCTCAGGTCGAAGTTCCACGAGGGGATATTATCAGCCGAGAAAGCAGCCTGAAGGAAGCTTGTAGCTATGTGGGATTTCCTTTGGTTATTAAGCCCATTGACGGGAACCACGGGCGTGGAATTACAGTGAATATAAAAAATTACGAAGACGCCTTAGTGGCTTTTCATGCCGCAAAGAATGTTTCAAATCGTGTGATCGTGGAGCGGTATATTACCGGCGAAGATTATCGACTGTTGGTAATCAATTATAAACTAGTAGCCGCTGCTAAACGAACTCCTGCTCATGTAATAGGCGATGGAGTCTCCACGGTAAAACAACTGGTTGACAAGGTGAATGAAGATCCAAGACGGGGGTATGGCCATGAGAATGTGCTTACTCAAATAACCATCAATGATCTCACTAAAACAATCTTGGCAGCAAAAGGCTATACGGAAGATTCTATCATTCCTAAAGGAGAGTTTCTCATCCTAAAGGATACTGCAAACTTAAGCACTGGTGGTACTGCCGAGGATGTCACCGACATTGTACATTCGGCGAATGTGGAAATGGCAGAGCGTATTTCACGCATCATCGATTTAGATATTTGTGGAATTGATATCATGACTACCGATATTAGTCAGCCGTTAGAAGATACCAAGGGCGCTGTTTTAGAAGTGAATGCAGGTCCCGGATTTAGAATGCACTTAGCCCCAACCACGGGACTTCCAAGAAATGTTGCGGCTCCCGTTGTCGACAAATTATTTCCTAAGATGGGAGATACCGGACGTATCCCTATTATTGCAATTACCGGAACCAATGGGAAAACAACTACGAGTCGACTCATTGCTCATATCGCCAAAATGAATGGCTATCGGGTTGGTTATACCACTAGTGATGGCGTTTATATTCAGAACCGATTGTTGATGAGAGGTGACTGTACGGGTCCTGCGAGTGCTGAATTTGTGCTGAAGGATCCTACGGTGAACATGGCGGTTTTAGAATGTGCTCGCGGAGGACTGTTAAGAGCCGGACTGGGATTTCATTATTGTGATGTTGGGATTGTAACGAATGTGGAAGCAGATCACTTAGGACTAAAGGGGATTCATACCATTGAACAACTAGCAAAAGTAAAAGGCGTCATTCCTGAAACGGTGTTGCCGGAAGGATATGCGATTTTAAATGCCGACGACGACTTGGTGTACGATATGCGACGTACCGTGAAATGTAACGTAGCGCTTTTCTCCATGGATGAAAACAATCCGCGAATTCAAGCACTTCAGCGCTTAGGCGGAATCACTGCTATCTATGAAAACGGCTTTGTAACCATTTGTCGCGGGGTATGGAAAATGCGAATCATGAGTGCAGAACAAATTCCATTAACCTACGGAGGTAGAGCCACATTCATGATTAAAAATGTTCTGGCTGCGGTACTAGCTGCCCATGTAAGGGGAATTAGCAACCAAGACATTAAGGCGGCTTTGGAAACTTTTATTCCTTCTGCATCGCAGACCCCGGGACGATTAAACCTATTCCATTTTGAAAACTTCAAAGTGCTTTTGGATTATGCTCACAACCCTGCTGGAATGAGAGCCTTAAAACAATTTACCGACACCATCGATTGTTCCAAGCGTGTTGGAATTATTGCCGGTGTAGGGGATCGTAGAGTTGAAGATAATAATGAAATGGGCAGTTTGGCGGCCGATATGTTTGATGAAATTATTATTCGCCAGGATAAAAATTTACGAGGTAAGTCTGAAACCGAGCTGATTAAAATGTTGAATGATGGTATTCAAATGCGAGATCCCAAAAAGAAAACGACAATCATACCTTCAGAAAAAGAGGCCATAACCTATGCTGTGAATAACGCAGAGAAAGATTCTTTAATTGTACTTTGCAGCGACGTAATTCCTGATGCGCTGGACTTGGTAAAACGATTTAAGGAACAAGAATCAAAAGGGGCAAAGGTATTTACACTGTAATACCTTTCACCCCTTGTTTTTTTAATATAATATGGATTCCATCGCCGGTGGAGGTGTGTAGGCAGGAACAACATTTTCAATAGGTGTGGTCGACATTAGGAACTCATAGATTGCACTCAAATCGTTTTCTTCTAACATTCTAAATGATTCCCAAGGCATAGGAGGCATGATAGGTCGACTATTGTCCATTCCCTTATATTTCCCTTCGGTCATGGCTTTTTTGAATTGCTCATAAGTCCAAGCGCCAATACCAGTATCATCGGAAGTAATATTTCCACCGTAGCTTATTCCCCATGGGCCTACAAATGCGGTAAGATCCCCATTCATCATCATCCATTTTCCGGGTCCTAAATCGTTTCTATGAATAGGGGCTAGGCTGTCGGAAGCTGGAAAGCCCATGAGTCGGCGGTCCATATCCGGAACAGGACCGTTTTCGGTCATTTTTTTAGGGGTGTGGCAATGGTCGCAACCAATAATATTTACTAAATATTCCCCTCTTTTGACAAGATCTTCTTTTGAGGGCTCGTTTACAGCGACCTCACTTTTTTCAGAGTATTCTGTTTTTCCTTGATTACAACTTGTTAAGGCAATGGCACAAGCGCACAATAAAATTGTGATTGAATAGGTTTTCATTTTAATTGATTTTTGGTTGTTAGTTGACTTAAAAGTAGTAAAAAATTGATTATCAATTGATAACGAGTTTAATTTTCTTTATTGATGGAGTTTCCGGAGGGACGAAGCATACAAGCTTTGGGGTAAGCCAAGTTCTTAAAAATTGAAAAGCCATCACTAAGTGATGACTTTTCGCCCCAAATTTGATTAACCCCCGGAGGGATTAACCTACTTATGTCTTGCAAAGCTATTAAAAATATAATTAGTCTTTGTTATTTCGTAAACATACTAAAAAAATAACAATTCATTACAGCTTAGATTCTGATCAATCTTTACGGTTTATGAGCTTTTTAAATAAAAATCTGATGGTAAATTCACATTCTCACCATTTTGAAATTTCGTTACCGAAAACCCCTTGTGAATGCCATAATAACCTACTTCCCCTGCCTTGTTAACGGCAACATACCCTACTTGTATCTTTTGAAAATTTTTGTTCTTGGTCACGATACGATTAATAGCTTCTTCACAGGCTTCTTGCGGGCTCTTTCCTTGACGCATTAATTCAACAATTAAAAAACTTCCTACTGTTTTTAATACTTCTTCTCCCATTCCTGTTGCGGTGGCACCGCCAACTTCGTTGTCGATAAACAGACCGGATCCAATAATTGGGGAGTCTCCAACACGTCCTGCCATTTTATAGGCTAGGCCACTGGTCGTGCAACCACCAGAGATTGTGCCGTCTTTGTCAATGGCCAACATCCCAATGGTGTCGTGATTTTCAATATTGATGATGGGTTCATATTGCGATGTAACCTTCCATGCTTCCCAGGCTTTTATTGATGCTTCCGTCAATAGATTTTCAGTAGGAAAACCCATAGAGATGGCGAATTGTTTTGCTCCTTCCCCTGCCATGAGCACATGGGGAGTTTCTTCCATGACCTTCCTCGCAACCGAAATGGGATGTTTAATATTTTGCAGGTAAACTACGGCGCCATAACCACCTTCAGGACTCATGATGCAAGCATCCAAAGTAACATTGCCATCACGATCAGGAAGTCCGCCGATACCCACACTTTGTCCTTCAGCGTTGGCTTCTTCCACCCTACAACCCTGTTCGATGGCATCAAGTACAGATCCTCCCTGCTGTAAGGTCTCCCAAGCTTTGGCTGTAGCATTTTTTACGTCCCATGTTGCAACCACCAGTGGAAGTGATGCTTTGGGAGTAGAAGGTTTATTTTCTTTTTCGAGTGTTTTGGTTTCATTGTTGCATCCAATGGCAGCTCCGGCAGTTACTACGCCGATTCCACTCAAGGAAGCATTTTGAATAAAGGTGCGTCTCTTCATTTGGTTGGGTTCAATTAGATTCGAAAGTTACAAAATCACGTTAAAAAAAAGTAAATGTTGGAGCTTCCATTTTGAAACCCAGTATCTTTAAGGCTTAAAAGAGCTTTATGATTCGATGGATACTATTTATTGCTATTTACTTACTTATTGACCTCTACGCATTTCAAGCGTTTCGGGCAATAGGAAGAAACCCGTGGTTGCAATGGATTTATTTTTCGGTTTCAATTATTTTGCTTGGATTGTTTATCTATCAATTAACCGGAGGTGTGCATGGACGACAAATGACCCCATCCCGCATGTATACCTTTGGCTTTTTCTTGGCCATCTTTATTCCAAAGTTGTTAATTATTGTGTTCATGTTTGGAGAGGACATCATTCGTTTTGGTGTTGGACTTTTTTCAAAAATAGCGGGAAGTGATGATGGATTTTACTTGCCTTCTAGGCGTAAATTTATTAGCACGGTTGCCCTAGGAATTGCTGCCATACCTTTTACTTCTTTGCTTTACGGAATGTACCGCGGTAAGTATAATTATCAGGTATTGAAATATGCTTTGGAGTTTGAAGACCTCCCGGAAGCATTCGACGGGTATACCATTACGCAGATTAGTGATATTCACAGTGGAAGTTTCGACAATGAGAAGAAGGTGGCTTACGGGATAGATTTGATCAACGAACAGAAAAGTGATCTAATTCTATTTACCGGGGATCTTGTGAATAACCAGGCCGATGAGATGCTTCCTTGGAAATCGCATTTTTCAAAACTCAGTGCGAAAGATGGAGTTTTTTCAGTTTTAGGGAATCATGATTATGGGGACTATATCTCCTGGAATTCAGAAGAGGAAAAAGCTCAAAATTTGAATCATTTAAAAGAAATCCAAAAAGAAATGGGTTGGCGCCTCTTGCTGAACGAACATACCTCCTTGGAGAAAGAGGGTCAGACCATCAAGCTCGTAGGGGTTGAAAATTGGGGGGCCGGCGGATTTAAAAAAGCAGGAGATCTAAAAAAAGCAAGTGAAGGGCTGTCAAAAGATGATTTCAAAATACTATTAAGTCATGATCCTTCGCACTGGAAAGAAGAGGTGAAACACGATGATAAGCATTTTCATTTAACGCTATCGGGTCACACGCACGGAATGCAATTTGGCATTGAAATTCCTGGCTGGTTCCGATGGAGTCCCGTAAAATACAGGTACGAACATTGGGCGGGGATTTACGAAGAATTTGGGAAGTATATCAATGTGAATCGTG
>JAHEMY010000191.1 GCA_024643425.1 Flavobacteriaceae bacterium | reverse complement strand
CAAACAAGCACGCGTGCTGGAAGGATCCGTTCGAAATACCGGAATTCATGCCTGCGGGGTGATTATTACTCCCGACGATATCACCAACTTCGTTCCAGTGGCAACGGCAAAAGATTCAGACCTGTATGTGACCCAATTCGATAACTCGGTGGTGGAAAGTGCTGGGCTCCTAAAAATGGACTTCTTAGGGCTTAAGACCCTTACTTTAATAAAAGATACAGTGAAGCTGGTGAAACACAAACACAACATTGTGTTGGATCCGGATGAATTTCCTTTGGACGATGAAAAGACTTACGAGCTATTCCAAAGAGGAGAAACGGTAGGGATTTTCCAGTACGAATCTCCGGGAATGCAGAAGCATTTAAAAGATCTGAAACCTACTGTTTTTGCCGATCTTATTGCCATGAACGCACTCTACCGTCCGGGACCTATGGAATACATCCCGAGTTTTGTTCGAAGAAAGCACGGGGAAGAGGCCATTACCTACGACCTTCCTGAAATGGAAGAATACCTCAAGGAAACCTACGGAATTACCGTATACCAAGAGCAGGTGATGTTGCTATCGCAAAAACTAGCCGACTTCAGTAAAGGTGAGGCCGATGTTTTGCGAAAGGCGATGGGGAAAAAGCAAAAAGCCGTCCTCGATAAGATGAAACCTCAGTTTATTGAACAGGCCGAAAAGAAAGGGCATCCTGCCGAGGTGCTGGAAAAGATCTGGAAAGACTGGGAAGCCTTTGCGAGTTATGCCTTCAACAAGAGTCATTCTACCTGCTACGCTTGGATTGCCTACCAAACCGCTTATTTGAAAGCCCATTATCCTGCCGAATATATGGCAGCGGTGTTGAGTAATAACATGAGCGATATCAAACAGGTGACCTTCTTTATGGAGGAATGCCGACGCATGGGCCTCGAAGTATTAGGTCCGGATGTGAATGAATCCTTTTATAAATTCACCGTAAACGACCGCGGAGCCATTCGCTTTGGAATGGGGGCGATTAAGGGAGTTGGAGGAAATGCCGTGGCCACCATTGTCGAACACCGAAAAGATGGGAAGTACAAAAGTATTTTCGATTTGTCAAAACGCATCGACCTAAGAGCAGCCAACAAAAAAGCCTTCGAGAATTTAATTCTTGCCGGGGGCTTTGACGGTTTTGATACCCACCGTGCACAGTACATGCACGATGAAGGTGATGGCGTCTTGTTCTTTGAAAAGGTATTGAAATACGCTGCTAAATACCAAGAAACTCAAAATTCGTCGCAGGTAAGTTTGTTTGGCGATGCCAGTGAAGTACAGATCCCTGAACCGGAGGTCCCACCGTGCGAAGAGTGGGGAACCATGAAGAAATTAAAACAAGAGCGTGAAGTAGTAGGTATTTATATTTCCGGACATCCCTTGGACGATTTTAAAGTTGAAATGGACAATTTCTGCAATGTAAAAGTCGCCGATTTCAATCATATGGAGGAGTTTATAAACCGAGAAGTATGTTTTGGAGGGGTGGTAAGCGATGTTCAGCATCGAGAAACCCGCAATGGTAAAGGATGGGCAATCTTTGTGGTGGAAGACTACGAGGATAGTTATGAATTCAAGATCTTCGGTGAAGAATATTTGAAGTTCCGACATTTTTTAATTCCAAATTCCTTCATTTATGCACGCGTGCTGGTGAAGGAAGGCTGGATGAATAAAGAGACAGGTAAAAAAGGAGATCCGCGTATGCAATTCAATACGTTTCAACTGTTGCAGGATGTGATGGACCAGCAGGCCAAAAAGCTTACGCTTCAAATTCCTATTAACGATTTGGCCGAGCATCGCATTTCGGCATTAAAAGAACTTTTCCGCAGTCATAAAGGAAATGGACAATTGCATTTCACCCTCTACGATTTAGAGGATGAGGTGAAGTTGAACATGCCTAGCAGAAAAACAAAGATCTCTATCAATAAAGAATTACTTGCGGCGCTTAAAGAACAAGAAATCCTCTACCGTCTTAACTAGGGTATCATAAAAGACAATGATTATATCGATGAAACTGATACTTAGGATGTAAGTTTTGGATTTTATTTTGACTACTTTTGCATCATTAATAAATATATAAGACAATGGCTTTAGAAATAACAGACGCAACATTTGAAGAAACCGTATTAAAAAGTGATAAGCCCGTAATGGTTGATTTTTGGGCAGCTTGGTGTGGTCCATGCCGTATGGTAGGTCCAATCATCGACGAGATTAGCAAGGAATACGACGGGAAAGCCGTGGTAGGAAAGGTAGACGTTGATGCGAACCAAGAGTTTGCTGCAAAGTATGGTGTACGAAATATCCCTACCGTTTTGGTATTTGATAAAGGAGAATTAGTTGGACGCCAAGTAGGTGTTGCTCCTAAAAACACCTATACTGAAGCGATCGATTCACTTTTATAATTGAAGAATAAAATTGATTCAAAAGGCTCCTAATTGGGAGCCTTTTTTTATTTTAGTACATTGGAAATTGGGAGTTTTACTTTTAGTGCCGGTTTCCAATTTTGAAGGTGAAGGTTTCTTAGAATTAACGTACCTTCTTCAACCATTAAAGTTCAATTAATAGCTAGCCGCGTTCGCGGAAAAGACCTATGGAAAAGATATATAAAGTACAGGACCAAATCGACAATCAATTACTGAAAGAGCGTAAAATTTTCCTTTGGGGAATGGTAGACGACGACAGTGCAAAGCATGTAGTAGACCGCTTGCTCTATTTGGATTCTTTGAACAACGATGAAATTAAGTTTTACATCAACAGTCCGGGAGGCTATGTTACTTCGGGCTTTTCAATGTACGACACCATTAAATCCATCAAGAGTCCGGTATCGACCATTTGCACCGGATTGGCGGCTTCGATGGGAAGTATTTTACTTTCTGCCGGAACCAAAGGCCGACGGTTCATTCAAACACACGCCCGAGTAATGATCCACCAACCTAGCGGAGGTGCTCGTGGGCAAGCCAGTGACATTGCCATCACCGCCAAAGAAATTATTAAGACCAAAGAATTAAGTGCCAAGATCCTCGCAGAT
>JAHEMY010000075.1 GCA_024643425.1 Flavobacteriaceae bacterium | reverse complement strand
GGGTTTTTGGTTTCCTTAATTTTGTTCATCAGCGGTATTTTTGCCATTGCGCTGGGGATTAAAAATCTTTTTCGATCGTTTCGACATGTGTTTATACATCAAACCGGAAAGCCCGGAGTGCATTTGATTGAAACCGTGGATACGCTATTATTCGCTTTGGTCATTTTAATTTTATCAGGAGGAATCTATAAGTTGTTTGTAGGAAACGAAACTACCTTTAAGAAAAGCCCCGTTTTTTCGAGGCTTAACAGTTTTAAGGATTTAAAGGTGTTGCTTTGGGAAACCATTCTTCTCACATTAACCGTTTGGACAAGCTTGAGTTTCTTTTTAGATGAAGTTTTCACTTGGGAACAATTAATTCTGCCTGCATGTGTCTTAATGCTGGCGCTGGCCTTACGAATTTTAAAAGATGGAGGACATCGTTCAAAAGGCGATTAGTAAGAATGTAATAGCCCATGTATCTAACCCGCTTTATTTATGTTACCATGCTGGTTGGCATTTTACCATTACATGCCCAACAAGGAAATTATAAGTTTAACAATTATGGAAACCGGTCCATTCTTTTGTCGGGAAATGTAACGGGAAGTGTAGAAGACATTGCCTTGGCGTATTACAATCCGGCGAGATTGACTGAAGTACAGGATACACGCTTTTCCTTTAATGCAAAAGCCTATCAATTAACCTCCCTTAAATTATCCAACATACTTGGTGAAGAATCTTCTCAAGGAAGCACTAATTTTAATGGTGTTCCCTCCATGGCCGGAGGAACCTTCAAACTTTTTGGGACGCGTTTTGCCTACTCGTTTTTATCAAAAACTCGAAATAACATTGGAATTAACTATTCAAGCAAATTACTCAATGGCAATATTCTAAACAGTTTTCCAGGCGATGAATCCTATAAAGTTAGGCTCAATTTGAAAACCAATGTGAAAGACGAATGGATTGGTCTCACTTGGGCAACGAAGGTAACCGATCGCCTAAGTTTGGGAGTCTCAGGTTTTAGCTCTGTATATCGGTATGAAGGCAACAGTATTTTAGATTACACCGTTATAGGTGAGGAGGGAAATATAGCGTTCTACCAAAATGGTACCGCCTTTAGGCAAGATTCCTACGGTTTGGTGGTGAAGATGGGAGCCAATTATAATTTTCCCAAGTTTGATGTTGGGCTCAATATCAATCTTCCTTATTTAGAAGTTTATCAGCAAGGTAGGTTCAATTATAATAAAACCATTGCAGGAATCGATAGTGAAACCGATTTGTTTTTGGAGTATAAATTAAAAGACTTAACTGCGAATAGAAAGGAGCCCTTTGGTGTTTCGGTGGGTTCAGGAATTCCGATAGGATTGAGTAAATTACATCTCAATGTAGATTATGTTGCGGGCATCGCAAATTACCAAAGGATGATTGTTCCCGACATCGATACAGGAGGCGACGTTGCCACCCAAGTATTATTCGATGAAAAGCGTAAACATGTACTAAATTTTGGATTAGGGGCAGAGGTATTCATTACTGAAAAATTAAAGACCTATGGTAGTTTTACAACCGACTTTAATTCCTTCGACGCAAATCCAAATATTTTTGATTTATCAAGCGATGGAGAAAAGAGCATCAATATTGGAGCTAATTTTATCCATGGAAGTGTAGGAGTCGATTGGAAATTGTCGTGGGCGAGTATTATTTTGGGAACAACCTACACAGCGGGAAGCAGTGAGTTTATAAGTCCGCTAAAACCCACAGGGATTGCCCTTGAAGTTAATCAAGACGAACTAACTAAAATAGATTATAATCGTTGGCAATTTGTGATAGGTTTGGACTTGCCATTCCTAGACAACAAGATGAAAGGAATCATCCAAAAAGAACTTTAAAAACAATGTATCAATTAATAAGGTGAAAAATCTATGCTGGTGAATCTCCGATTTTATCGTCTTTGGGTCTTGCTATGCTCCCTTGCGTGTGTCGCTTCTATCCACGCACAAGATACGATTGTGGATAAAGATGTTCGCGTAAATCAACAGCTCTGGTTGGATTATAATTTTTCAAAATCCTTTGACGAAAATAGAGATTTGTCGACACAAGTTGGTTTTAGAAAGATTACCCCTCAGGTATACGACCGATTTTTGGCCATTTCGACCATGAATTTCAGAAACCAATCCGAAAATAAGATATTCAAAACCATCAGTTCTTTTCATTTGGGGGCTGGTGTAATTTATACAGCGAATTACGAGGCTAAGGATAATTTGGAATTGCGTTTAATTCAGGGATTTAAATTTCATATTCCAACGATTCAGCTAATAACCTTGCATAATTATATTCGATTAGAGGAACGCTTGCAAACTTCCTTTTCTAATGGTTGGAGTGCCGGGTACCGTTTGCGCTATCGCTTATCGACCGAGATTAAATGGGGAAAGCACTTGTTTGATTTTACAGAGGGACTTTATTTTCCTATAGAGTCGGAATTATTTTTTAACTTGAAGAAATCCGATCGCTTTAACGATCTCTTGAGGTTGTCACCGGGGATAGGCTATAAGTTTAAAAGCGGATGGAAAGTGGAAACCTATCTTATTTTCAACAGAACCAAGAATATTACAGAAACCAATAATAAATCCAGTGATTTTATTTTGAGAATTCGCGTCAGGGACGAACGAAACAGACAAGTTAAAGATATACCTGTCCAAGACGAACTAGACTCAGATTAGATTGATAACATACTTTGATCTCAAAGTTGATTTTTATTAGAATTGATAATAAAGCAGTATTATGACAACACACGAATCAATCGTACATTTAAAAGAAAAAATGTCCCAATCCATTATTGGGCAGGAGCAACTTATCGAACGACTTATTTTGGTATTGTTGGCAAATGGAAACCTTCTTCTTGAAGGATTGCCGGGGTTGGCCAAAACAAGAGCCATTAAGGCTTTGGCAAAGGAATTGGATTGCGGATTAAGTCGTATCCAGTTTACTCCCGATTTACTCCCCTCAGACATCACAGGTACCGAAATTTATCAACCGGAATCGGAAGAAAAGTTTATTTTTCAGCAAGGTCCTATTTTTAGTAATTTGATACTCGCCGATGAAATTAATCGTGCACCTGCCAAAGTTCAATCGGCTTTATTAGAAGCGATGGAGGAGCGACAAGTTTCTGTGGCAGGGAATACTTATTCGATGGATCCTCTGTTTATGGTAATGGCTACCCAGAACCCTGTGGAACAAGAAGGAACCTACCCATTGCCGGAAGCCCAAATGGATCGTTTCTTGATGCACGTAACGATCGATTACCCGGATGACCAGTCTGAACTCGAGATATTACGGTTAAATCGAAAAGAACAACATAAATCCCAGGATGGGACCGAAAAAAGACTTTCTCCTAAGGTAATTTTTGATGCTCGTGAAGAAATTGCAAAAGTCGGTATCTCCGAACCCATGGAAAAATACATAGTCGATATTATTAGTGCCACACGCTATCCTGAAAAATATGATGAAAATTTGAAGCGATGGATTGCTTTTGGAGCGAGTCCGAGGGGCAGTATTGCGATAGATCGTGCTTCCAGAACCCACGCATGGATGCAAGGAAAAGACCATGTGGCTCCCGATCATATTCGTGCGGTGGTATCAGATTGTCTCCGCCATCGATTGATATTAAGTTATGAAGCCAATGCCGAAGGAGTAACTCCCAATGATGTAATTGATTCTCTTTTGAAATACGTAGCTGTGGTAGGGTAACCTAAGAAGAATTTAGAATGAAACATTCGAAAAGTAAAAATCCTCTTATTTTTTTGACTTTGGCTCAATTACTCAAAATGGAGCATTTGGCGCAAGGGTTTAGTTTTTTGTCCCGAAAACAGAAAGTGCGCAGTATTCTTGGTGGGAAACATGCCTCCAAACTAAGAGGGAGAGGATTGGATTTTGAAGAAGTTCGAAACTATGTTCCGGGCGATGATATTCGCAATATCGATTGGAAAGTAACAGCGCGCACTCAAAAAACACATTCAAAGGTTTTTAGTGAAGAAAAGGAAAAACCAGCATTAATTATTGTCGATCAATCCAAGTCGATGTTTTTTGGATCACAAAAAAAAATGAAGTCGGTTGTTGCGGGGGAACTTGCCGCCTTGGCGGCCTTTAGGGTGCTCAAGGAGGGTGATCGTGTGGGAGGAATTGTATTTGGAGACGAAGCTGTTGACGTTGTATACCCAAAAAGAGATCGCAAGAATATTTTAAGATTTTTAGAAACAATCGTAAAGAGAAATAATCTGCTGGATCAAACAAATCCGGTCTCTTTTGAATCAACATTGGCCGAGACATTCGCGAAGGTTCGAAATATTGTATCCCACGATTTTCTAATCGTGATAATTAGCGATTTCCATCGCTATTCCCCTGAAGTTGTTAAGCATATTGCTTATATGTCTCGTCATAACGATGTGATTCTTGCCAAAGTTTACGACCCGATGGAGCAAGAAATTCCAAAGGTGAATATGATTACAAGCGATGAAGGACGGCAACTAAAATTGGACGGTAGAAATAAAAAGATTCGCAGTCGATTTTTTACTGGCTTTGAAGAGGATTTTCAAAAGTTTGAAGCACAAATGAAAAAATACCGGGTGCCGCTATTTAAAATAGATACAATTATCGATATCGATACCCAACTAAAAGATATATTGATGAAACCACGTGCATGATTAGTGACGAGGCTACATATAACACCAGTTTTATTGCTCTCATGCAAAACCCTGAAGGAGGGAATCCTTCCGAACTCCTTTTAGAACCATTATTTCAACCGGAACCGGTTGCCTTTTCGTTTGACACCCCTGCTTGGTATGCCCTAGGAGGGTTATTAGTGATCATAATTTCCTACGGAATCTGGCGCTGGTATCGAAATTTCAAGCACAATAGCTACCGAAGAATGGCAATAAAAAGCTTGAATTCCCTCCGTTTGGAGGCGACTCCGCTGTTGGAAACACAAATTGTTTTAAAGCAGGTAGCCATGAAATCTTATGGAAGGAAAATGGTCGCTTCATTATACGGAATAGAATGGCTTCAGTTTTTAGAGCGAACTGGAAAAAATACGCCTTTCACCCAATGCAACGAATGGTTAGAGTTTCATAGAGAAAATATTGATGAAGAGCATTCATCCAAAATGCTTGAATTCTTGGAGTTTTCAAAGAAATGGATAAAAACGCATGCCTGATAATTTAGAAATAGCATACCTCTGGGTCTTGTGGCTGATGCCATTGCCGTTATTGGTTTACTTTTTACTTCCGCCATTTCGGTTGAGGAGTGCATCATTATTATTGCCCAATTTTAAAAAAATTCAAGAATATACCGGGGAAAAACCTCGTAGGTCTGCATTAATTCGAAAAAGAAATTTCTTTCAGTGGGTAGGTTTGTGCTTGATCTGGATCCTTACCCTAGCAGCCATGTCATCTCCACAATTGGTGGAAGAACCTAAGTTGAAAATAAAAACTTCAAGGAATTTTCTCATTGTGGCCGACATCTCTTTTAGTATGGCTGAAACTGATTGGATGATCGATGGGAAACGCGTGAGGCGCTGGGACGCTGTAAAAGATGTAATGCACGATTTTATCGAGCAGCGAGAAGGAGATCGAATGGGATTGATATTCTTTGGTTCGAATGCTTACATCCAAGCTCCTTTTACCCCCGATTTAAAAACAGTGGATCAATTGCTTGAAGAGGCCGACGTGGGTATGGCCGGACAGCTCACCCACATTGGAAAGGCGATCGTGAAGGGAATCGACATGTTTGAAAAAGATACGATCAAAACAAAGGTGATGCTCGTTCTTACGGATGGTGTAGATGCAGGAACCGAAATATTACCCTTAGATGCGGCGGCATTAGCAAAAAACGATTCGATAAAAATATATACCATTGGTATTGGAGATCCAAATGGCCGAGGATCGGATCTCGATGAACGCACACTTCAGGAAATATCGGACATGACTCAGGCTTCTTATTTCAGGGCCATGGATGCAGATAGACTGAATGAGATTTATGAGGAATTAGATGCCTTGGAACCTATTGAATATGAAAAGGAGGAATATCAACCAGTAACACTGTTGTATTATTATCCCTTAGGAGCTGCCTTGTTATTAACCTTGTTTATGATTTTTATCCAAGTACTGTATTCTGCTTTGAAACGAATAAGACAGAATTTTGAAGATGATTGAAAGCCTATTACATATAAACTGGGAAGAGTTTCATTTTTTGAGACCGAAATTTTTATGGTTGTTAGTGCCTTTATCTGTGCTATTTGTTTTTGGTCTTGTGCTAGTCCAAGATCAAATAAAGTGGAAAAAGAACATTGCACCACATCTTCGTCCTTTTGTGATAAAAAAAGGTAGTGAAGCTGTAAAACGCTGGTGGCAATGTATCGCTTTCATTGTTTTGTCAATCGCAATTTTGGGGTTATCGGGTCCTTCTTGGGAAAAATATGAACAGCCGGAACGCACCCTTGAAACTCCAATGGTTATTTTACTCGATCTCTCCCAAAGCATGATGGCAGCAGATTTACAACCTAATCGTTTGGAGCGGGCAAAGTTTAAGATTACTGATTTCTTAAAGGCAAATCCTAGAGTACGGGTTGCATTGATTGGCTATTCCGGCACCGCTCATACTCTAGTGCCATTAACGAATGATTATAGAATAATTGAGGCGAATCTAAAAGGAATAAGCACGGCAATCCTACCGTATCCGGGGTCCGATTTAGAAGCAGGTTTACGGTTGTCGGATAGTGTTTTTAGCACTTCCGAAGCTCCCGGAACCTTGCTGTTATTAAGCGACGACTTCAACGAAGAAACTTTTTCGCTCCTTCAAAATTATGTGAACAACGGTGAGGTCCAAGTTGAAATTTTACCAATGGGAACTCCATCAGGAGCTCAGGTGCCGGCATTTGGATCATCAAAACCTCTTCGCAATGCCAAAGGAGCACCAGTATTATCAGCTATAGATAATGAAATTTTGCAGCGTTTGAAGAGTGTTGATGGGATTCAATTGAATGCGCTAACCCTTGATAATAGCGATGTGTCTCAACTGGCAACTAGGGTGAGTGCCTCGCTCGAATTTAAAGATAAGGAAGAGGAATCTGAAGAACTCTGGAAAGATTCCGGACTCTTGTTTATGGTTCCTTTTGCGTTTTTTGTGCTCTTGTGGTTTCGCAAGGGATGGGCCATATATTCCATTGTACTGCTTAGTTCGATGAGCTCTTGTTCCTCGGATAAATCGTTTAAAGATATCTGGAAAACAGATAATTATCGGGGACAAGAACATTTTGATAAAGGAGAGTATCTGGAGGCGGCATCATTATTTACAGAGCCAATGCTCCAAGGAGTAGCCTATTACAAAGCAGAGAATTTTGGTGCTGCCATTGAAGCTTTTCAGAAGGATTCTACAGCACAAGGTTTTTATAATTTGGGGTTGGCCTATTATAAAACAGGGAACTTATCTTCGGCAAGAGTGGCCTTTAATAAGGCCAATACTTTGGACTCAAGCTTTGTAAATGCCGGAATTAACCTGGTAAAGACTACAGAATTCATTAGATCGCAACAAAGTAACTTACTCCAAGCAGAAGAGTTTAATGAGGGTAAGACAGCAGAGAACATTAAAAACACCGATCCGGAAGATTTGGGAGGTGGGGGACAGGAAGCTACTGAAGAAGACATGAAGAAAGAGCGTAAAGAGGAAACGGTTGCTACAGATATTCGCATGGGTAAAGAACTCGATGAGGTTCCCGAAGATTTTAAAGGAGGCAAGCAAGACAATTCACAGAAGGTATTAATGCGAAAAGTAAATGATGATCCTGCAATGTTTTTAAAGAAAAAATTTCTGTATCAGGTAAAAAAACAGGGCATCAAACCAAAAGAGCATTTAGATAAATGGTAGGAAACATATATCGAAATATAATTTTGTTGGTGATTTTGCACACGAGCTTTTATGGCTTGTCACAAGGTGTGTTTTCCACAGTTTCTGTAAACAAGTCTGAAGTTTATGTAGGGGAAGCCGTTGAACTTACCGTTTCTGTTTTTACACCCACTTGGTTTACCAAAGGAGTAGATATAGGAAATATTAAAGTGAATGGTGCATTTTCAGTTTATTTTCGCTCCGTTAGCACTTCAAAAAGCATCAATGGTCAAACTTACGCGGGCGTGCTTTTAATTTATAATTTATTTCCGTTTGAAGAAGAAGATATAGTTGTTCCGTCTCTCACTTTTGAAGTGGAATCTCCTGCCCTTGGCGGGTATAAAGGAATTACTAGAAAAGTACAGACTAAAGAAAAGATCATTTCCATTAAACCCAAACCTATTATCGAAAATAGTGAGATGTGGTTGGTGACAGGCGGACTTCAAGTCCAAGAACGCTGGATGGGCAACCTAAAAGGGATAAAGGTAGGAGATGTGCTAGAGCGATCGATTACAAGGAACGCAACCAATACAGTTGCAGAGTTGATTCCTCCTATCATATGGGACTCTATTCCAAATGTTAGCAGCTATTTAACGACACCTGTGGTAACAACTAATAAAAGTAAAACATCCATTAGCGCGACTCGAAAAGAAGCGATTAAATACCTTTTTGAGGAGGAAGGGGAGGTTCAAATTCCCGAACTTGAATTCGAATGGTGGAATCCATATCAAAAGAAATTTTTAAAACGAACCTTAAAAGGGCAAACCATTGTTGTGGCTCCAAATCCCAATTTGGGTATCCTAAAAACAATCAAGGATTCTTTAAAGACCAAAGTAGAGCAACCTCCTATAGAAGAGAATTCTAAAAATGCGACCTCTTATTTCGGGTTATCTCTTAGAGAATTTTTGACAGTAGTGATCTTGCTAGGAATCCTTGCCTATTTTATATTTCAATTAGTAAGAAAGGTTTGGAAAGTGCAATCCCAAAAACGAAGGGCATATAAAAACTCTGAGCTGTATGCCTTTCGTCAATTTTTGAAGCATTCTCAAAACACTAAGATTAACACCTTAATTCACATTCTATATCAATGGCTGGACCACTTGGATCTGAGTGAGCCTACACTAAGGGCCTTTGCAGAAAAAAGTTCAAATAAAGAAGTATTGCTTGAGATTGAAAGAATGGAAGAGATCTTAAGAGAAGACGGGAACATCCTTTTTTCAACATCAAAATCACTTTGGAAACGTGCACGAAGTAATTACCAAAAAAACCAAACGGTGAAAAGAATTTCGAATGTTTGGATTAACCCTTAACTTAGGCCATTAGAAATACTCATCAATAAATCGAATTTAGATTAATATGCAAAAAATAACATTAGTTTCCTTGGTTATTGTAATGACCATGATTTTCGGAGGATGCTCGAGCGTAAAAGTTTTGAACTCATGGAAGTCTGAAGATTCAGGCAGTATGAAACAAAAAGAAATATTGGTAATTGCACGCACCGCAAATGATAAAGTACGAACCCTCTTCGAAGATGAGATGGTGAAGCAATTGAAGGCTGAAGGAATGTCGGCCACCGCGAGCTATGAGAAGCTTTCTAAACTTGACCCCAATAAAAAGCACTCAGAGGAAGAAATTGCGGCTATTAAAGCAAGTTTTAAAGAGCAAGGCTATAATGGGGTAGTATTAACAGTAATCAAAGATGTAGAGGATTTATCGAAAATTGTAAAAGAAGGAGGGAGTTATTCGGGAGGCACCTTTTATGGGTATAACCCTTATTATTACGGAAGTTTTTATGGGTACTATATGCACCCTCAGTCGTATCCAACCTATGGTAATTGGGAGGAAGAAAAAATGGAATTGAAAACGGCCTACAATTTTGTGGTAGAGACGCTCGCGTATAATTTAGATTTGGCAGAGGACAAGCAACTGGTCGCGATTGTAACGACCAAGCTTGAAGAGCCTGACGACCTAAAAACTACCGCAAAAACCTATGTGAAGAAATTGACGCAGGCCATTAAAAAGTAAACAATTATGACAAGGATTCAGCAAATAAATCGATTGAAAATGAGTACAAAAGTACCATCTTCAAACAAAGGTTGGTATGTGGTTCTTTGTTTACTCATCCTAAATGTTGCTTCGTTAAAAGCACAACAAGAACAGGCAAAAGACTCTTTATTTGATGAATCGTCGAAGACATTTGTTTTAGTTCCTTTAATTAGCAACAGTCCCGTTATGGAAACCGGTTTTGGAGGCCTGGGCATGTATTTTTTTAAGATGGACAAAGAGGACACGGAGTCGCCGCCATCTTTGGTGTCGCTATACGCCATCTACACCACCAATAACAGCTATATTTTTACGCCTTTTGGTAGATTTTTTTGGAATGAAGATCGAAATAGGGCGTCCATAGGTTTAGGGACATTGCGAATTAATAATGATTTTACCTACGACGAACAGGGAAATGATCTGCGTTTGGTGTATTCGGAAATTCGTAATTTCTTTACCGCCGAGTATAGTCGGAAGCTTTTTGGTGACTTCTATTTGGGAGTGCTTTATTTAGGAACAAAAACCAAGTATAAATTTGATCAAGGGACCCAAGAAGAAAACGATTTTTCTCGAGAGTTTTTTGCTCAAAATGGTATTGAGGATAATTTTGTGTCGAGTGTTGGCCTCAACTTCTCCTTTGATAATCGGGATTATCCCTACTATCCCACCCGTGGCTTTACGTTTAGCGTTCGCCCAAAGCTCAATGCGGCTTGGTTAGGGAGTGATAATGATTATGTAGATACGGATTATAAAATTAGTTACTTCAAATCGTTTAGAGAAGACTTGATCTTAGGAGTAAATATTTCAGGAGGATTTGCTTTTGGAGATGTTCCCTTTGATGGGTATCAGAATTATGGTATTCGTAATAGCTTAAGAGGTTATGAAGCAGGGAAATACAAAGGAAAAAACATGATAGCTTCCCAAGCGGAGCTTCGATGGCGCATTTATAAAAAATGGGGTGCCGTGGCTTTTGGAGGAACCGGAAGTATCTGGGGAAATGAAAATAATGGTGAAGAAGAATTTGAACGAGCATGGTTGCCTAGTGCCGGAGTAGGTGTTCGGTTTATGGTGTCTCGTGAGAAAAAAATTAACCTTCGATTGGATTATGCCATCGGTGTTGATGGAAATCAGGGGCTCTATTTTGGAGTGATGGAGGCATTTTAAGGGTTTTTTTTGTAAAAATTTAATAATCAAAAACATAGCATTTCTTGTAGCAATTTTGTAGTCTTTTGTGAATCCCAATTTCTCCTGTAATTTCATTCAAGACAACGTCTTGTGCCCTATATTTGTAACTACTAAAAATCAGGTTATGAAAAAAATTCAATTTGTATTCGTCTTAGTATTGTCCTTGGTGCTGTTCTCTTGTGGTCCGGCCATGAAGGATACTTGGACCAAGGAAAAT
>JAHEMY010000190.1 GCA_024643425.1 Flavobacteriaceae bacterium | reverse complement strand
ATTCCCTGATTCGGTACGAAAAGGTATTAATCGAAGAAACCCGGCGGGTCCTCCGGGTGATTTCAGAGGAATCGGATGAGGATTGATCTTGTGGTTCTTTTTATCCTTTAATCATGCTCCGTTTCTTCCGCCAAATACGCCATCGTCTCCTGACCAATAACCGTTTCGGAAAATACTTGCTTTATGCTGTCGGTGAGATCTTGCTAGTGGTTTTAGGGATATTAATTGCCTTGCAGGTGGATAACTGGAATGAGGAAAGAATTGAGCGCAAAAGCCAAGTAAAACTATTAAAAGAACTAAAAGCCGATTTGGAGGATAATTTGGAGGAAATCATTGAGAACAAAGAAAGATGTGATCGAAGGCTTAACTATTCAAAGTCAATATGGATCTATCTCCGCGAAAAGCGCGAAGTAGATGATTCACTCAAAAAACATATTCGTTTAATACAAGGAAGTAATTTTTTCAACAATTCCAAAACCACCTACGAATATGTCAAAAACTCTGGATTAAAGCTTCTGTCAAACGATACCCTGCGTTCAAAAATTACTAAGATGTATGAAGAAGATTTCCAAAACATAGAATGGCGAAGTCAAGGTGAGTTTAAATTTAACGATGAGGTTAGGCTGCCATTTATGCGAAGTCATTTTAAACCAGATACTGTTGTTATTAATGAGGAAATAACGTCCTTTTCGTCCAAAGTATATCCCGAAAATTGGAATCAATTAAGGGACAATATTGAATTTCAAAACATCATTCTTGATGGACTAAACCTTTACGCTGTAAGGATTAATCAAATGACTAAAACCATAGAATCGTTGAATAATCTCCTAGCTAATCTTCAGTTGGAAATTGAGGATTTAGAAGGAAAATAAAGGATATTAATCTCTCACACCTCTCTTCCAATCCTATGACACTACGAATTAGCCTCCTTTTCCTTCTGCTAACTTCAGTCGCCTGTCGCCCAACAACCACATAGGAACAGTACACCATATATGTGAAAATTGTGAAGATTACAGCCGGGCATACTTTCACCATGCTACTTTGCGACTCCTCGAGCTTATTAAGACCGCTTATAAGTATACTTTGAAATTGGTACACCGGCCTCGCAAAGCGATGTTGCCGGGGCTAGGTTCAATGCCATTAAAGACGGGATTGACGTAAAACGGATAAGACCCGGGTGATCTATAAGGTCTGCAATTTTCAAAGCAAACCATTTGTACGAACAGGTCTGACATTTATCATAAGCACCCAACTCAGATTAGATTAGTTTAGAAGCTATCGTATTAAATGACAGAACGACTTGCAACAACTTGATTAAGTCTACTATACAGAAGATTTTACAAATGATATAAAATCATTCACAATTCTGCTAGTCAATCAATAACTTCCTTACTACTTCAAACTACAATCATGAGTTTATTTTCAGACAAGGAACTTGAACCCCACCAAATTGAGAAAATCAATGATTTACTTCCGGATCACTTACGAAAGCCTATTTGGAAAGCAAGTGATTTTAAAGGCTCAACGAGTATATATCAGAGAGTCGACAATATCTTGACGGAGGCGACAAAAACACCTCGAAATATTGAAAGCAATTTGCAAAAGAAGAAAGACGAATTGAAAAACCTCGAAGCCTCTATGATCCTGATCTTTAACACGGAACCCTATGAGGCAACTCCTTTTGGAATGGTAGACATAGGTAACGTTGTGAAATTTGGTGCAGCGACAACCGGAGACCGTTTCGCAGGAGGAGCGATCGGTTATGCATTGGAATCAGCTATCGACGAATCATATACGAAGGGGAATATCCAGGAGAATGCCGTCAATGAAGTGAAGTTTGAGCTTTTAAAAAAGGCAAAGGCCATTTATCCCAATTGTAATTTGCTATTTAAGTACCAGGTTGACTTTAGAGAAATTGGCTCTTCAGGGAATGTTTTCATTTATATGAGAGGCACAGCGGCTTCAGGAAAAAATCCAATGCTTGATCAAGCAAAGAAAGAGGCCGATGTTAAGATTAATAAATTGTCCGAAGAAATTTCGGAAAGGAAATTGGAAGTTAAAGAATTGCAGGTTTTGAGAGCCAAAATCCCCAGAGATAAGAATGAAATTAAAAAGCTTTTGGACTGAGTAATATGGAAACAAAGCCTTACGAAAAGAAAACGGAACAAGAGAAATTTGAGAGCCAACGAGAATACTATAGTGATCGTGAAATTCAAATGGAGATGTTATACGCGCAACAATTAATAATTTGGAAATTGGACAAAATCAGGGCTAACACCAATACCTTAATTTGGTGGCTAGTTGTTCTACCTATTTTGGCGGGAATTATAATCGGGTTAATCCTCGGAAACATGTAAATATCGAAATCATGTCTGATCAACAGCAAAAAAGCCGGGCAGAAGAATTTTATGAAGCAACTATTAGCGCTGATTCTCCAATTACAGTGAATGACGTCCACGCGGAACTGAAGCGTTTAAACGAGAATGTTGAAAAATCTAATACCTATCTGAAGTACCTCGTTTGGTTCCTGGTTTACCTGCCTCTTGTTGCAGGTGCTATTTATATAATCAAGTGGCTTGGGTCATTTGTGGAATAGCTATACCAGCCTGCAATGTGCTTGCAGCAAACAGCACTATATTCGCCTTGTGTTTAATGTTTTTCATTGGCTCCTGGGTGGTGGGCGACCACTTGGAAGCCTTTTTAATTTAGGTAGCTGAATTGTCCGTATTTTGTCCGTAAGAAATGAAAAAGCCCCATAAAATAAGGCTTTACAGGGCTTTTAAAGCACCTCGGGTGGGACTGCTTGCCTAAGAGCAAGCTTCCCTTCGAGCTCGCTTTGAAAGCCGAAAAAAGAAGCACGGCGCTCGTTCAAAAAAACGAAGCGAGCTTCTTTTTTTGAAGCTCGCTTGTACTTCTGCCTTTTTTCGGCTTATTCGTACCTCGGGTGGGAATCGAACCCACACGATATTGCTATCACTGGATTTTGAATCCAGCGCGTCTACCAATTCCGCCACCGAGGCAAATAGGGTCTGCAAAGCTAAAAAATTATTTGATT